>JAJAZB010000329.1 GCA_026785975.1 Cytophagaceae bacterium
CCCGTTTTTATTCGTGTTTTTTTGCACTTGTGCCCCTGGGCAATGGGTCGGTTTGCATCGGGGGGCGTTTGCAGGCCCGCCGGTGGTCGCACTATTTTTGGGGGCGCCCCACGACTTGAAAAAAGCTGGGTTAAACCGATCACTAAGGTTTGGGCAGCGTTTTTAAGTCGTCCGACGACCCAGCTATCAAAGAAAATTTTCCACCACGGCCACGCACCGAAATCCGGTTTTCGAGGTGGGCAACGCTTCAGAGGCTTTCGTTTTTTTGGCTAAGGCCACCCACTCTTTATCGGTAGGCAAGCGGTATTGAATCTTTGATTTTGACACCTGATTGGTCAACGTCATGTCCATGAACGTCGAAAGTTTGTTGTGTTTCAACAAAAAAGTAGCGACTACGCTGCGCCATCGGCAGTACGCGTTGGCCTGTTCCCAACTAATGCCGGTCACGGGTTGATTTTGCGTACCCTGCTTGGGCAAGCGGGCCTGACTCCAACCGTAGGGAAGCATTTTTTTGAAATAATTGACGGGAAACGATTCGTCCTTGCTCACGAAGCTGACGAACTCCAGCCAGTCGGACTTTGATACTTCGCGGTGATCGGCGTAGATGCTCTCGTTTAATTTAATGCCTGGGAGAGTGAATTTTTCCTGAGCAAATCCCGGCAAAAAGCCAAAACAAAAAATCAGGGGAATGAGAGCCTGTTTCATGGGAAGTTACCTTTAGTTTTGTCAAAAAACGGCCCGTGTTCCCATAAATTGCAATTGCCTTGCCTTTCTTCCTGCACAAAGCTATTCTGCCACTCCGGGCACTTTACCCCCATTTTCTATGGAAAAAGGATACGGATGAACTGGTTTTATACCTGAGTTTTGATGATGGCCCAATCCCCGAGGTGACGGAGTGGGTGCTCGATCAACTGGCCCAATTTGACGCCAAAGCGACGTTTTTCTGCATCGGCGAAAACATACGCAAACATCCAGACATTTTCCAGAAGATACAGTTTGGCGGGCATTCAGTGGGCAATCACACCTTCAATCACCTCAACGGCTGGCAAACCGACAAGGCCACGTATGTTGACAACATCGAGCGTTGCCAGGCAGAACTTCCGCCGACCCGGTTGTTCCGCCCGCCGTACGGTCGGATCACCCGTCGTCAGGCCCGCATCGTGTTGCAAAGCCACCAGATTGTTATGTGGGACGTGCTTTCAGGTGATTTTTCCCTTGAACTAACCCCCGAAATCGTTTTGCAAAAAACAATTGAACACGCCGAGCCGGGGTCGATCGTTCTTTTTCACGACAGCCTGAAAGCCCGCCGGAATATGCAGTACGCCCTGCCCAGGGTACTGGCGCATTTTGCCGCCCAAAACTACCGCTTCGCCGCCCTGCCCATGAGCGAACACTCCGGCTGAGGACGCCGGTTTCCGGGGTTTCGTCGAAAAGCTGGAATCATTCAACACGAGCGATGGTTCTAACCGCGTTTTAACGCTTGGACCATTCTTCACGGTTTTGTTCGAATCATTCCCGCCATTCGCCAATCAACTCGCCTTTCTTCATGAAACTTTTATACCTCTTTTTCAAATGCGCCGTGCTGGTCGTATTGGGGAATGGCGCATTGCTGGCCCAATCCCACACGTTCAGGGGGCGGGTAACCGATGCGCAAACGGGCGATCCGGTGCCATTTGCCAACGTCGCGCTGAAGGGCAAACCCGTCGGGGGAACCACCAATTTTGAAGGCTATTACAGTTTTCGCACCCCTAAATTATCCGACTCGCTCATCGTCAGTTACCTCGGCTATGCCACGCGCACGAAGCCGATTGATTCGACTCGCGCCGAACAAACCCTTGATTTTCAACTAAATCCAACCTCGTCTCAGTTGGCGGAAGTCATCATCCGGCGGGGTGAAGATCCGGCGTACGCCGTCATGCGGAAGGTCGTCAACGCCAAAGACCAGCACAACTGGCGACGCCTGAAAGCCTACGAATACGAGAGTTACAACAAAATTGAGTTTGACGTCGATCACCTTTCCGAGCGCTTCAAAAAACGCGGCGTTGGTAAGAAAATTAGCGGGGTCATTGACAAACTCGACAAAATTGCGGGGGAAGACGGACAGCCGGTGATCCCGATTTTCCTGTCGGAATCCATTTCGAATGTGTACTTCCGACGCAATCCCGAAAAACGGAAGGAAAAGATTGAGAAGACCAAAATCGAAGGTGTCGGCGTCACCAACGGGAGTCTGTTTTCGCAGTTGTTGGGGAGTACGTTTCAGCAGTATAATTTTTACGAAAACTACCTCAGCATCCTGCAAAAAGACTTTATCTCACCCATCGCCGATGGTTGGAAGGGAAGCTACACTTATTTTCTGTCCGACACGGTCACGATTGGCGATCAGGTTTGCTACGAAATCGACGTGGATCCGAAGCGGAAGCAGGATCTGGCTTTTGTCGGAAAATTCTGGATCGACACGGCCAGTTACGCGCTGCGCCAGGTGGATTTAGCCATCACTGGCGACGCTAATCTCAACTACATCGAGCGCATCAAAATTCAACAGGAATTAGCACCAGTTGGAAACCCGATTGGAGACTCCGAGATTGAAACGGCCTGGTTGCCCATCAAAAACCGGGTCGTGCTCAACGTGGCTCAGTTGTCGGATCAATCGCCGGGGATGCTGGCAAAATTTTATACCTCCAACCAGAAAATCGTCGTCAATCAACCCCGCGACCCGGCGTTTTACGATGTAACCCTCGAACTGGCCGAAACCTACAAGGACTACCCCCCGACTTTTTGGCAGCAAGCCCGCCATGATTCCCTGACCCGCGACGAGCGCCTGGCCTACTCCCTCATCGACTCCGTGAAATCCATTCCCGTGGTGCGGACCTACGTGGAGGTTGCCAGTATTCTGGCGAATGGCTACAAAAAAATCTACACGGGCGTGGAATTCGGACCGTTTCTAAGCAGTTTTGCCAGCAACAACGTCGAAGGGTTGCGCTTTCGGGCGGGCATTCGCACCAACACGGAGTTCAGTCGCAAGTGGGTATTCAACGGGTATTTGGCCTACGGCACCGGCGATGGGCGTTTCAAGTACGGCGCCAACGGGCAGTACATTTTGAGCCGGAAACCCTGGTTGGTGTTGGTGGCGGCGCAATCCTACGATTTGGAACGCATCGGACTGACGTCTGAAGCCGTGGGCAACAACAGTCTTTTTGCCGCGTACAGTCGCTTTGGTATGTACCGGCGGGGCTTTTTTCAGAACGAATCGTTCGTTTATTTCCGGGGCGAAGTCACGAAAGGCTTTACGCCGACCATCGGTTTACGCCACCGCACATTTGACCCGCTGTACCCGTTTCTGTACAAAGTCCGACCCGAAGATCCCGGTTCGCCTATGGCCAATTCCTACGACCACACCGAACTGGTTTTTGAAGCCCGCTACGCCCGCCACGAGGTGTTTTTGTTGAATGACAACGAGCGCGTGAGTCTGGGCAACGACAACCGCCCCGTGCTGACGCTCCGTTATCACCTGGGCCTGCGCAATACGCTCGGGGGCGACTTCAACTACCACCGATTTTCGGGGCAACTGGGGCAGAGCTTCCGGGTGGGCGCACTGGGCCGGAGTCGGTACGTACTCACGGGTGGCTTCACGCCCTCGACCCTACCCTATCCGTTGCTGTTTCCGCACCTGGGCAACCAGTCGGCGTTTTACGTCGAGAACGCTTACAACCTGATGAATTTCTACGAATTTATCAGTGACCACTACGGGGCAGTTCGCTTTGAGCATAATTTTGAAGGACTGCTGTTCAACCGACTTCCGGCCATCAGGCGGTTGAAATGGCGGTTGCTCGTCAATGCCAACGCGCTCTGGGGCGGTGTACGGCAAGCCAACCGCGACATGATCGTGGAACGCGACACCCAGGGTCGGCTGGTGCCGGGTTTCGGTTCGCTGGGTAGTCGGCCTTACGTGGAGGTGGGGTACGGCATCGAAAACATTCTGAAATTCTTCCGGGTGCAGGCTTTTCACCGGCTCACCTACCTCAATCAGCCCCCGGCGGTCGATGTCGCCCCGATCAAGCGGTTTGGGATCAAAGCCTCGGCGTACTTCACGTTGTAGGTAACTACGAACTTTAGTTCGTAGAATAAGCAGATAGCCCGATTTTGAAGCTATTCTACGAACTAAAGTTCGTAGTTACCTCCTGCAACTTTTGCTGTGACCAGCAGTTGCCCGACGTGCCGTTGGGTGTGTTCGGCAGCGTGAAAAAGCAGTCCCAGCACCGTGGAAGGCAATTGCCCCCGACCAACGCCCCGGGGTTCCAACAACGTTTCCCCGGACGTGGCGCAGAGTTGCTCCAGTGCCCGATCCACTTGCTGATTAAACTTTTCAATTAAAGCCTCGCCGTTCGGCGCAGACTCCGAACTTTTCCCTTCTAAAGCCAGCGCTTCGAGTTGGGCGGGCGTTAGGGATTCACCCCTGGCGTAGGTAAAAAGCCGATCCAGCACCCCGGCCAAGTGTTGCAGGTGAAACCCTACGGAAGCCACCCCCGCCAGTCGGTCCCAAAGGTGTTTTTCGGAAAAATCAATCAGCGCGGTATTTACTTCTTCGCGGGCCTGCAACAGCGCATGGCCGACGGGTTGTAAAAATGGATTCAGGCCGGGGAGTGGGCCTCGGAGCCAGACCTCGGGAGCGTTTGATTGAGTCATCGTATTGAAAAACGTTTGTTGCCGCAAAGTAAACGCTTAGCCCCCTAACCCCCGAAGGGGGAACAAAAAAACCTTTCTTTTGAGTTACTCAACCCATATTGAAGAACTTGTATTAATTTTCGATCCATGAATAAAACCATCCTCATCACCGGCGCATCCAAAGGCATTGGGCGGGCGCTGGCCCTGAAATTAGCCACTGAAGGGGCAAACCTGGGTTTGGTTGCCCGCAGCCAACCCGAACTCGAATCCTTAAAAACCGAGATCGAACGGGCGGGGGGTCAGGCCGAACTATTTGTGGGCAACGTGGCCGATGAACGCCTCGCGATCCAGGCCGTAGCCAAGATGGTTGATCGCTTTGGTCGTCTGGATGCCGTGGTCAACAACGCCGGGTTTGGGATTTTCAAGCAGGCCGAGGAAATCAGTGCGGCGGACTGGGATTCGGTGTACGAAACCAACGTCAAGGGTACGTTTTTGTTCAGTCGCGAAGCGGTGAAGGCGATGAAACGCACCGGCAGCGGGCACATCGTCAACGTGGCTTCCGACGTGGCCAAGCGGGTTTTTGATGGCGGTTCGTTGTACTGTTCCTCAAAATTTGCCCAGGACGCTTTTTCGATGGCCTTGCGCAAGGAAGTTCGCCCGCACGGCATCAAGGTTTCCGTGATTTACTCAGGGCTGGTCGATACGCATTTTCACGCCTTGCCCCAGGGCGACGCCAAACACGCCGATTGGTTGACGAGTGAAAACATGGCCGATACGATTCATTTTGTGTTATCGGCTCCAGCCCACGTCGTGATTGATGAGTTGATGGTTCATCC
>JAJAZB010000330.1 GCA_026785975.1 Cytophagaceae bacterium
GCCCATGGGAGTTCGAGTCTCCCCATCGTCACAAAGCCTCCCGAGTACTCGGGAGGCTTTTTTGTTTCCATCCCTCCGGCAAGGCCCCCACCACCGTTTGGAGTACCACTTGCCAGTCGGCCTCCCGGTGGGCAAAATCGAGCGGATCGACGTCGATCGTCAGCAAGGGACTTTCCCGGTAATTGTTCGTAAATTCTTCGTAAAGCACGTTCAGGTTGGTCAGGTAATCGACACTGATGTTCTGCTCAAATTCCCGGCCCCGCCGTTTGATTTGCGCCAGCAACTTGGGAATGTCGGCCCGCAGGTAAATCATCAGATCGGGCGGCTTCACCAAACTAATCATCAGGGTAAATAACCCCACGTAATTCTCATAATCCCGGGCGCTCATCAAACCGGTTTGGTAGAGGTTTCGGGCAAAAATGTGCGCGTCTTCATAAATCGTCCGGTCTTGAATGATGGTGTGCCGGATGTCGTTGATTTGTAAAACCTGCTCGTAACGACTACGCAAAAAATAAACCTGTAGGTGAAACGCCCATCGTTGCATATCGCCGTAGAAATCACTCAAATACGGATTTCCTTCGACCGCTTCGTGAAAAATCTGCCAACCAAAATGATCGGCGAGTTTTTGGGCGAGCGTCGTTTTGCCCGCCCCGATATTTCCCGTAATGGCAATGTGCAGGCGCTCTTGAGAATAGATGCTTGTACTCACGTGACGATTTACCCGAAAAAGATTACAAAGAAAGTCAGCCTAACGGGCTTTCCCCAACTCCGGCCAGAATTTCGTAAATTTGCCCTGAATTTTACCACTTTCTGAGTGGAAACTTTGATGCCATGTACCCCGAAACGGCCCCGCCTATTCAACCCACCGGCCCCGAAACGCAGTTTCGGGTTGTCTTATTTTACATCTACACCCCGATTGACCAGCCGGAAGTGTACCGCGATGAACACCATCGCTTCTGCCTGGAACACAACCTGCTCGGTCGGGTTATTATCGCCGAAGAAGGGCTGAACGGCTCAGTATCGGGCCTTGCCGCCGACTGCGCCGCGTACATGGCCTGGCTGTACGCCGACCCGCGTTTCGCTGCCATTGATTTTAAAATAGAATCGAGCGAAAAGCCGGCTTTTCAAAAATTACACGTTCGGGTGAAAACGGAAATCGTCAACTCCGATCTTCCCGTCGATCCGCTGATCCGAACCGGGATTCACTTGGAACCGGCCGCCTTCAAAATGATGAAAAATAACCCGGACGTCGTGCTGGTCGATATGCGTTCCCGCTACGAACATGAGGTAGGCAAGTTCAAAAGCGCCATCACTTTTGAGATGGACAACCTGCGCGAATTGCCGGAACACGTACAGGAAATTGAGCATTTGAAGGATAAAAAAATTATTACGTACTGCACCGGCGGCGTAAAATGTGAAAAAGCCTCGGCCTACTTGCTGGAGCAGGGTTTCCAAAACGTGTATCAACTCCACGGGGGCATTATCAAATATGGTCTTGAAGAAGGCGGTGAAGATTTCGACGGGGCCTGCTACGTGTTCGACAACCGGGTGACGACGGAGGTGAACCGCGTCAATCCCAGCACGGTTGCGCATTGCCATCTTTGCAACACGCCGACCAATCGGATGGTCAACTGCGCCAACCCGGAGTGCAACGACCACCTGCCTATTTGTGCCGCCTGCGGCTGGACCCTGGAAGGCTCCTGCTCAACGGACTGCCGGGAACATCCCCGCAAACGACACTACGATGGCACGGGCTATTATCCGAGGGAAACCAACGGGTACACGCCATTACTCGGTTACCGGAGCCAGGCGAAAGAAAAGTTTTCACTGAAGACAGGTGCCTGATTAGTTTGTCAAAAAAGTCACCCCAATGCCGATTTCTGAGTCCGAACTTATTCTCAATGCCGACGGGAGTATTTACCACCTGGGCTTACGACCGGGCGAGGTTGGCGATTTTATCATCACCGTGGGTGATCCCGACCGGGTCGCGATGGTGTCCGCTTATTTTGATTCGATTGAGCTTAAAAGGCAACGCCGCGAATTCGTCACGCACACGGGCTACCTGGGCAAACAGCGTTTGAGTGTAATTTCGAGCGGGATCGGCACTGATAACGTCGAAATCGTGATGACGGAACTCGACGCGCTCTTCAACATCGATTTCAACGCCCGGTCGGTTGAGCCTACTCCTACTCAACTTCGTTTTATTCGGTTGGGCACGTCCGGGAGTCTCCGCGAAGATTTGCCCGTCGATTCGTTGGCGTACAGCGAAACGGCCATCGGATTGGATTCCCTCATGGTTTTTTATCCCCTGCCGCAATCGGAGAAAGAACGGCAACGGGGTCAGTCCTTGCAGAAAGCCCTTCAACTCCCTTTCACCCCTTACTGCGTACCGGCTTCACCCGCACTCGTCAGACGGTATTCCGCTGGCTTTACGGCTTCTCACACCTTGACGTGTCCTGGTTTTTATGCACCCCAAGGCCGGAGTTTGCGGATCCCACTAAAAACCGATAACTACCTGAATATCATCAAAAACCAACCTTTGAACAACTATTTATTTGGTAATCTTGAGATGGAAACCGCCGGTTATTATGCCTTTGCCCGGCTGCTGGGCCATGATTTTCTGTCGCTCCAGGCCATCATGGCCAACCGGGTGACGGGTGAATTTTCGAAGCGCCCGGAGGAAACAATCAGGACGATGATTGAGACGACGCTCGCTAATTTGTAAAGCGGATTGCCTAATCCGCATTCACAAATTCCCTTCCAAGCTCAGGCGCATCACGTAATCATTCATCCAGTAGCCACGCCCGATGTAGTTATCCTCTTCACGCAACACACTAAAACTAAGTTTCTCGTAAAAAAAACGAGCGGTATTGCCCCGATTCACATTCAAATCCAGGTGCAGACCACCCGATTCAACGATCCGCGCTTTAACGTCATCCAGCAACATCCGCCCCCAACCCCGACCTTGCGCGGTAGGCAAAAGATAGATCTTATGCAGTTTAAAACCGTGTTTCGACCCTTCCTGAAAACTGGCAAATCCCGTCGGTTCGTCATCGACGGTCAGGAGTAAAAAATGATTATTTTGGGCGAACTGACTCGCCAGCGCCTGGTCAGAATACATCCAATCGAGCATAAACCCACTCTGCTCCTCAGTGAGTATCCCGCCATACGTTGGCCCCCAGATTGCATTCACCAGGCCTTGAATAACCGGGATTTCACCCGCATCAATTTCCCGAATCTGCACGTTTGGCATCATAGTCACGAAGGCTGTATTTGTCGAAATGCTTCGGCGTAAACTGGCTGTAAATGTCTTTCAAAGCCTTCAAATCGGCGGCATAATCGCCCGTGGGGATGAACAGCGAATGAAAGCCCGCCTCCTTTTTTCCGTAATCCAAAAACCCTAAAACAACCGGCACGTTGGCACCCCGGGCCACGTGGTAGAATCCCGATTTCCATTCGGGAACGTAACTGCGCGTCCCCTCGACGGGAATCATCAGAATCAATTGCTCGCGCTGCCGGAACAGGGCGATCATGGAATCCACGAGGTTGTTCCGTTGCGCCCGATCCACGGGAATTCCTCCTGGCCCGCATCAGAGCGCCCATTGGAAATCGAAAGAGGGATTCTTTAGCCAGAAACTTTACCGGTGCCCTTTTCGCATAAAACACCGACAACGCGAACGGGTAATCCCAGTTCGACGTGTGCGGCGCCGCAATGAGTACGCACTTTTTCACCGCGCGAACACCACCCGGCAGACGGTCAACGATTTTCCAGCCGTTTAACCAGAGAAACAAACGGGAGAGCCAGCGCATAGGGTTTTGCTTGGGGGTTTTGGTGGGGAATGCCGTATCTTTGAGTTACAAAACTACGGGATCGCCGGGCAAAACCGGCGCAATTTTCTTCATGAAGTATTCAACTCCGCTGATTCTGGTTTCCAACGACGACGACATCACGTCCAAAGGCATTCGGGTGCTGGTCGAGGCCATGCGCGAACTGGGTGAAGTCGTCGTTGTGGCTCCCGACCGGCCCCAATCCGGTCAGGGTCACGCCATTACCATTGGCAACCCCTTGCGAATGACCCCTTCCAAACTTTTTGGCGAGGAGGTACGAGCCTACCAAACCTCGGGCACGCCCGCCGATTGCATCAAAATGGGCAAACACCTGGTCCTGCGCGACCGCAAGCCCGATTTGGTGGTCAGTGGCATCAACCACGGTTCCAATACGGCCATCAGTGTGCTCTACTCCGGCACCATGTCGGCGGCCCTTGAAGCGGCCATCGAGGGAATCCCCGCCATCGGTTTTTCCCTCAACGACTACCAGCCCGAAGCCGATTTTTCTCACGTAATTCCCTTTGTTCAACAAATCGCTCAGGCCGTCCTGGAAAACGGACTGACCAAAGGTGTCGCGCTGAACGTTAACTTTCCGGCGGCAGTCAACGGCCCTATTTTGGGCGTCCGGGCCTGTCGGCAGGCCGATGCCCGCTACATGGAACATTTTGAGCAGCGCCGCGATCCGTACAAACGCCCTTACTACTGGCTCGACGGCGATTTTGTCAATTTCGACGCGGGCACCGACACCGACGAGTGGGCTTTGGCTAATGGCTACGCGTCCGTCGTTCCCTGCAAGTTTGATTTAACTGCCTACGAAGCCCTCGATTCACTGCGTAGCTGGCAACTCATCGACGATTCCCCGATTCCGGCGGATAAAGCACCCGACGTGCCGGTTTCGAGCGCGTCACACCCCGCTGATTTGGGGTAGCCGCTCAGAAAAATCCTGACTATTTTTGATGAAAGCAAGAATTGTCTGACTCTATCACAACCCACTTAACCTGATTGAATTTATGGCTGTATTGGGTAGCATTCTTAAAAATGGCATTCGGATCACCGGCGTCGCCATGCAACGCCGCAAAACCGATTCGGCCAAACTCCAGCGCAAAGCCTTCATTAAACTCATCGGTAAAGCCCGCTACACGCAGTTCGGCGAACGCTACCGGTTTGAGGAATTGCTCAGTGCCGCTCTTTTCTCCGACGACAATTCGTTTTACCGGAAGTTTCAGGAATTCGTACCCGTCCATGATTACAATCGGATGCACCGGGATTGGTGGTGCCGCACCCAGGAAGGCGAGCGCAATGTGTGCTGGCCGGGCCACGTGAAGTTTTTTGCGCTGAGTTCGGGTACTTCCGAGGCTTCGTCGAAGTACATTCCAATCACCAAAGACATGATTAAGGCCAACCAGCGCACGGGCGTGCGGCAGGTGCTTAGCTTGTCGCAGTTCAAAGGCCTGCCCAACGAGTTGTTTGAAAAAGGCATTCTCACGCTCGGCGGGAGCACCGACCTCAACCAGCGCGGAAGTTATTACGAGGGCGATTTAAGCGGCATTACGGCCAGTCAGTTTCCCATGTGGTTCCGTCGGTTCAACAAACCCGATAAAGAAATCGCCAAAACCCGAGATTGGGCCGCAAAACTGGACGAAATTACGCTGAAAGCCACCGAGTGGGATATTGGTTACGTCGTTGGGGTACCGGCCTGGATGCAGTTGTTGATGGAAAAAATAATCGCGCACTACGGGGTAAAAACGATTCATGACATTTGGCCCAATCTCGCGGTGTTTTGTCACGGCGGGGTTTCGTTTGAACCCTACCGACACGGTTTCGAGAAATTACTGGGTCGGCCCATCACCTACATCGAAACGTATCTGGCCTCGGAGGGCTTCGTCGCCTACCAGTCGCGGCCCGAAACCAGGGCCATGCAATTGGTCCTCAACAATGGGTTATTTTTTGAATTTATTCCCTTCACCGAGGAAAATTTCACCCCCGACGGCGAGTTGGTCAGTCAGCCTAAAACGTTGATGATCGACGAGGTCGAAGAAGATAAGGAATACGCCTTGCTCCTCTCGACCTGCGCAGGCGCCTGGCGGTACCTGATCGGCGATACGATTAAATTTACTTGTAAGGAACGCTCCGAAATCATCATCACCGGTCGTACCAAACACTTCCTGAGCCTTTGTGGTGAGCACCTTTCGGTCGACAACATGAACCGGGCTATCGAGTTGGCCGCCAATGAATTGAACATCGATATTCGTGAATTTACGGTCGCCGGCATTCCTTACGAGACGACGTTTGCCCACCAATGGTTTGTGGGTACCGACGATCCGGTCGATGCCGAACTGCTTCGTCAACACATTGATGAAAAACTAAAGGAACTCAACGATGATTACGCGATTGAGCGTCGTCACGCCCTGCGGGAGGTGCTGGTGCGGGTACTTCCCCTGCGTGATTTCTACGACTGGATGGCTTCACGCGGTAAAATGGGCGCCCAAAACAAATTCCCGAGGGTGATCCGGGGTAAACTGCTCGAAAACTGGGAAGCCTTTTTATGCGCGCGCCATCAATCCGTGGAAGCAAGCAAATGACGGGTGTTTTCCGGTAAAAAGCAGTGGTCGCAGAACCAGTTTAAATGCGTTAATTCAGCAACACAAAGGTCACTCAAAAACGGGGGCCTTTTGCCTTGTCCAACCAGCCGAACGGTCTTTTTTAAATCCAGAAACCTAATCTCACCCGCTTGGCAGTTTTTCGCGTCGCGCTGGCCCCAGTTATAAACGGGCAGCACCTGGACGTTCGTTAGCTGGGTGTACGGTTGATTGTGCAACCGTCCTTTTTGCACGGTCAACCGGAGCAAAGGAACCAGCCGATCCCACACAAAAATGTCGTAGGCAACAAAATCGGCCAGCGAGTAAATCGCGAAACCCTGCTTGATCCGTCCCGTCGCGGGGTCGGCAAACGCGTACCGTTCCATCGGTTGCGGGTTGTGCGGATGGCTCCCCAGAATCACGTCCACCCCACTTTGTTCAAAAATCCGATGGTACGTATCGACCGTGTGCGCCGAAGGAAACGCCTGGTAAGCATTGCCCGTGTGCAAAAGTAGAATGACGATATCGGCTCCCTGCTTCCTGGCCCGGTACACGTCGGCAACGAGTTGATCCAGAGGTTCGCCCGGTCGGTTGAGGCGGGCGTAATTGACCAGCCAGGGCTGATGAGTGGGCGGTAAAAATTTATTCAGCGAATAGGTCCAGGCGATAAAAGCAACGTTGATGCCCTGGCGTTCAATCATCGGAATACGCTCCCGCTCCTGGGCCGACCGGGCGGTACCCGTGGCCAGGACCTTGTGTTTTTCCAGAAAATTTAACGTTTCAAAAATGCCTTCCGGCCCCTGATCCAGACTATGGTTGTTGGCGGTTGAAAGTACGTCGTAACCCCGGTAGCGCCCGTTTTTAAACTTTTCATTACCACTAAAAACTTGAAACATAGCCTCCGAACCATTGAAGCGCATATCGTTGAGCATCACCTCAGGCACGGCAACTACGGGCAAATGACTAACAATCGGTGTTTCAAGATTGGCAACTACCACGTCCGCCCCGAAAAAGAAATCGCCCACGTCATCCCAAAGATGTTCGGCTGACCCCGGATTGATGCGCTCGTACGGCATCAAATCCCCGCCCGCGCTGATGGTTATCTGCTTCTGAGCGATAAATCCGGCGGGCGGTGTGAAATCAAGGTTTTGCTGCCGAAAATAGTCCTCGATGCCTGGTTCGGCCTTCACCGGCGGTCGGTAGTAATATTTGTACCCCAGGTAAATGGCTCCCAAAAAAGAGGATTCACGGGGGTTTTCCTCAAAGTCAGGTCGTGGTTTCTGCCATTTTTTACCAAAAAAAAGTCCCAGGATGGAGTACAATCCCCGCAACAACGCCACCATCCGGCGGCCTCGGCGGGTAAAAGGCATGACGGGGAAAAGTCGGGAAGAATCGTCGTTCAGGTCAGCCATTTAGTCAATTGCACGTAAACCAGGTACCCCCCGGCGAGCATGAAAACGGAACCGCTCAGTTTATTGATAAACGTCAGAATTCGTTCGTTAAAATACTGTTTGAGGCGATGAGCAAATACGGAAATGAAAACCTGGGTCGCAAAAATGGCTACCAAACTGGCCCCGAAATACCAGGCATTGAGCGCCAGCGAGTACCGCATCACCCCATTGAGGTACGCCGAAACCGACACCCAAATCACAAAATTGGCTGGGTTGAGCGCGTTGAGCAGAAACCCAGTACCGAAATAATAGACAAAATTACCGAAGCGGGTTTTGGGATAGGCAATGCGCGGCGCTTGCCGGAACACCGACTGCGCCCCCATCAACAACAGTAGCAAGGCACTGAAACAGCGGAGGTACGTATCAAAATGCTGGAACTGGGGCAGGAAGGAAGTGCCAAAAACGGCAAAAAAAATGAACAGACTGTCGCTGACGATGACGCCGATGGATACCTTCACGCCACTGCGGTAGCCATTGTCGACGCTATTCTGAATCAGCGAGAAAAAGACGGTACCCAGGGTCAGACACATGACTGTGCCCGAAGAAAAACCCAACAATACGGCTTCAAGAATCGCCCAGGTCATAGGTAAAGGGGAATTGGTGCAGTTTAGGGCATAGGGCAGAGAGCATAGGGCATTGTTGCTTTTAGAAAAGAATTGCATTTAACTATGCCCTATGCCCTATGCTCTCTGCCCTATGCCCTAAAAAAAAGCTAAATTCCCCGCAAGCGGGCTACTTTCAATAAGCCGTATACGCTCAGGGAATCGGTAATTCGATTGTCCATGACCATCTGAATGGCTTCCGTCAGCGGAAGTTTCCAGTGCTGAATCACCTCGGTTTCATCAAATTGAGTGGGTCCGGGTTTCAAGTCTTCGGCGACGAAGATGTAGCCTTCCTCATCCGTGACTGAGTTGGAGGTGTGCATCCGGGCAATGAGTTCCCAAACACTCGCCGTAAATCCGGTTTCCTCCTGCAACTCGCGTTTTGCCGATTCCAGAATGTCCACGTCAGGATCGCCCCCGCCCATGGGTATTTCCCAGGAATATTCATTGAGCGCATACCGGTACTGCCCCACGAGCCAGGTGTTGCCCTGCTCGTCGATGGGTATTACGGCAATGGCTTTATTTTTGAAATGAGCGACTCCGTAAATGCCCGGAGTGCCCGTCGGTGTGATAACTTCTTCGTGGCGTATGCTCACCCAGGGATTGTCGTACACGACGCGTGAAGAACGGGTTTGCCAGGGATTTTCCTTTTGATTCATTGCTCAAAGGTAGGACTTTCAATGAAAACTTACCCGTTGAACCCTCGATTGGCGGGGTGATTGGGTATCTTTGCCTGATTCATTTAGTTACAGGTTTACCCGACTCATTGCCTGAATTGACCCATAAATTTGTTCGATTTTTTTCTGCATTTCCCGTTGAGAAACGTTTCGATCATGCCCAGAACGCGCAACAAATTTCGCCTGATTATTCTTTCGTTTACGGTCAGCGTGGTATTAATGGTGATTAAGTTCGTCGCCTACTGGTTGACTAATTCCAACGCCGTGTTGACCGATGCACTCGAATCCATTGTCAACGTGGTAGCGAGTGGCTTTGCGTTTTACAGTATTTATTTATCCTCCCTACCCCGCGACAGTAATCACCCGTATGGCCACGGCAAGATCGAGTTTTTCTCCGCCGGACTTGAAGGAGCACTTATTCTACTGGCCGGTGTTTTTATCTTTTTTCACTCCGTCAAATCACTGCTTTCCCCCCAACCCCTGCATGACTTAGGCCTCGGTTTAGTGCTGGTTTTGTTGACCACCGCCGTAAACTATGCCGTGGGTTGGATTTTACGCCGTGAGGGCCGAATTAGTAATTCACTGACGTTGTCTGCCGACGGGAAACACCTGATTCTCGACGCCCAGAGTAGCCTGGTGCTCGTGATCGGTATCGGGGTCATTTACCTGACGGGCTGGCAAGTGCTCGACAGCCTGCTCTCGATGGGCTTTGCGGTGTACATCGTCGTCAATGGCACTCAAATCGCGCGACAGTCGGTAGCGGGACTGATGGATGAAGTCGATAAGGGAATGCTGGGGCAAGTGGTGGAGGTACTTAAAACGCACCGGCTTCGTCAGTGGATTGACATCCATAACCTTCGGGTGCAGAAGTACGGGGCCGATTTACACATCGACTGTCACCTGACGCTGCCCAACTATTGGACGCTATTGGAAGTACACGAAACGGTACACGAATTGGAAGAAATTCTGCGGGCGGCTTTCTCTTCCGACGTCGAAATTTTCGTGCATACCGACCCCTGCATTCCGCCCTGCTGCCCCCACTGCCACGTCGAAAACTGCCCCATTCGCGAGGCCCCATTCACCAAAGAAATCGACTGGACGCCCCAGAATCTATCGTTGAACCAGAAGTTGTTTTTGGAGAAAGTGAATGATTAAATGCAATTTGAAAACGTCATCAGCTTACTCCCACCCCCCCTAAAGGGGACTTTTGACGGTACGAAAAGCCCCCTTCAGGGGGGGTGGGGGTAAAGCAGACAAGGCCCAATTTTCAGAAAGTTTTTTAAAAATAAAAGGGCCGGGAAAATCAAGAATCGATTCTTGATTTTCCCGGCCCTTTTATTTTAATTTCGTGAAGCCTCAACTCGGCTTCGTGGGAGTTTTCCCTTCGAGTCCAACGCCGTTCATCTGGATGAGTCCCATGAGTTGTTGCACCGTTTTTTGCATTCCTTCGTTGGAGCCGTCCAGGAAAATTACATTGCCTTTACCGTATTCAGCAAAGTGACGGATGGCCTCCGTCCACATCGAAAACAACACCAGCGAGGAATCCATGTTGTTGTCTTTCATTTCTTTAACGGCCAGCGCCATCCCCTTGGTGACTTCCTCCCGGAACAGCGCCACGCCCTGACCCCGCAGTTGCGCGGCCAACCGCTCGGCTTCCGCCGAAATTTTAATGGCATTTCCATCTGCCTCGGCCGCTTTGGTTTTGGTAATCAACAGGGCCTGGCCTTCGTTTTCAGCCGCCGCTTTGAGGTTGTTCGACGCGACGACCTGAGTCATCGAACGCAGAATGGCCTCGTCGAAGGTGATGTCGTTCAACTGCAAATCGATCAGGTGGTAGCCCCAGCCGACGAGCAATTCATCCAATTGTTCCTTGACGTGAAAGACAATCTCGGAGCGCAGCGAGAGGATTTCGGCCTGTCGCTTGGTCGCCACAAAACTGCGAATGGTCCCTTCAACCGTGCGAATCAGGGCCTGCATAAAACTGGCCTGATCGACAAACTTGAAGGCCACTGCCTTGATGGCTTGTTCTTCCTGGCTCAACACGGAATAAACCAACATCGCCTTGAAACGGACATTGGCCTGATCGCCCGTGATGGCCTGAAATTCAAGTTCAACCGAACGATTTTGAATCGAAATTCGCCGGAAAACAAACTCGATAAACGGGATTTTAAAATTCAAACCCGGCGTCATGATGCGCCGGTACTTGCCGAAAATCGTAATCACAGCGACGGTTCCCTGCTGCACGATGACTACCGAAAGGTAGAGCACCACAATCAGCAGGAGGAATAGAAAAAAGGAGGTTGAGAATAGTTCCATTGTAAAAGCCAGGTTGGTTACGTGCTGGCAATGTACGGATAATGTTAGAATATGAAAATTCACTCCGGGTGCGAAACAGTTAAAAATCTGCCTTTACCCGTTATTTCAAATTGCCCATCCCGCCATCCACGCCGAATATCTGGCCGGTGATCCAGCCCGCGTCATCCGACAGCAAAAACGTACTCATGGCCGCGATATCGGCGGGCTGTCCGTATCGGCCCAATGGATGGCGTTTATTCGAACTATCTACCTTTTCGGGCGTATTGACCAGAAAATGCCCCATCGGTGTGTCCGTCAGTGAAGGAGCCACGGCATTGACCCGGATTTGGCTGGGTGCCCACTCAGCGGCCAGCGATTTGGCCAGACCCTCGATTGCGCCCTTCGAGGCCGAAACCGAACTGTGAAAAGACATCCCCACTTTGGCCGCCACGGTACTAAACAGAACAACCGAAGCGCCTTCGGCTTTTTTGAGGGGATTCAAACAGGCTTGCAGCACCGCCACCGCCCCGACGACATTGATTTGAAAATCGTTCCGAAATTCATCCAGGGAGAGCCGATTGAAGGGTTTAAGATTGATGGTTCCGGGACAATACACCAGGCCGTGCAGCACGTCGGGCAGTTCGGCAAACGTTGACGTATCCGGCGTTAATGCCTCAAACGTAAAGTGCCGGGCGATGGTCAATCCCTCGGGCTGCTGCCGTGAGGCGGAGTAAACGCTGGCGCCCTGGTCGATCAATCGCTGGGCCACTTCCCGACCTATTCCTGAACTGGCCCCCACAACGAGGTAGTTTTTTCCTTGAAAAGACATTGGTTTTCAGTTTGATGAAATAAAAAAAACGCATCCAGGAAATTAACCCTGAATGCGTCGGAATGTTTACCCGAACCAATTACACTTGGCCGATGAATTTTAAGAACTCAAACCGGGTGTTCTCCTCCTTGAAACGCCCCCCGTAAAACGAGGTTACCGTCGTGCTCGTCACGTCGTTGATCCCGCGCGAGGACACGCACATATGGTTGGCGTCCATGATGACGGCGACATCTTCAGTGCCGAGCGAGTCGCATAACTCCTTGGCAATCTGCATCGTAAGCCGCTCTTGAACCTGCGGACGTTTGGCGTAGTACTGAACAATCCGGTTGAGTTTGGACAAGCCAATCACCTTACCGTTTGAAATGTAAGCAATGTGCGCTTTGCCGTAAATGGGCACAAAATGATGCTCGCAATTCGAGAAAAAAGTAATGTTTTTCTCCACCAGCATTTCGTTGTACTTGTAGCTGTTTTCAAACAGCGTTACCTTGGGCTTGTTGAGTGGATTCAATCCGCTGAATATTTCTTTGATGTACATTTTAGCCACCCGGCGCGGCGTACCTTTCAGGCTGTCGTCGGTCATATCGAGACCCAACGCATCCATGATTTCCCGAAAATGGTGTTCGACCCGCGCAATCTTCTCGGCGTCGCTCAGCTCAAACGCGTCAGCACGAAGCGGCGTATCCGTGCCGTGAGAATCGTGATCGTCGCCGAATTGATCGATCAAATCTTCATCATCAATCAACTGACTGTCAGTCGGTAAACTACGCGTCGGCAGACTACGCCTCGGCGGGGTATTCAACAAAGTTTCGTTCGGTTTCATAAAGTCTTATTTTCAAGTCAAGCTCCGGTTTGATCTCCGAACGGAGCAAATGGTAAATAGTTACGGCAATATTTTCGGCGGTGGGGTTCAGATTCCGGAATTCTTCCGTATCGAGATTCAGGTTTTTATGGTCAAACCGGTCGAGAACGCGCTCTTTGACGAGGTCACTCAGCAGTTTCATGTCCATGACGTAGCCCGTCGTCCGATCAATTTCGCCCGTCACCTGCACGATCAGATCGTAGTTGTGCCCATGGTAGTTGGGCAAATTGCATTTTCCAAAAACACGGGTATTTTCATCATCCGACCAGGCCGGATTATTGAGGCGGTGCGCGGCGTTGAAGTGTTCTTTACGGAAAACGGCGATGCGTTTTGAATTCATGAAATTGCCTGCAATCGCAGTTTAAGTCGTATAAATGCCGTCAGAAAGGTTGTCTGCAACACATTTAATTCCGGGCGACGTTTCGCTTGAGCAACGTCTAAAGTTGGAAGCTGTCCGTTTAACCGACTATTTTCGCAAATTGTTCCGGCGGGAATTTTACGTTTGGTTCTTTCGGGCAAAACCGTCAACTTTCGGCCCCAACCTGCCGCGTTCGGTGGCAACAATCAATCTTAAATTTTTGCCTACAAAACTTCATCAACATGAAAAAGTGCATCGTTGTTTTGAGCTTGCTGGCCTTGACCCTCGCCGCCTGCCAAACCAAAAGTACCGTGGAAAGCGGTACAACGGACTCAATCGCCGCCGATGAAACCGCCGCCCAGGTCGATAAACTTCAACCGGACACGCTCGTGCAGTCAGCGGCCGCTTCCACGTCTTCGTCGGCCACCACCAATCCGGGCATCGCCGATCGGATGCGCCAATGGACGGGTACCTACGCCGGAACGTTGCCCTGCGCGGACTGCCCGGGGATCAAAACCAGTTTGGTGCTCAACGCCGACGGCACGTACACGATGCGGGAAACCTACCTGGGCAAGGAAGCCGACAATCCCAAACAGACTCAGGGTCAATGGAAAACGAACGAAGACGGCACCAACCTCGAACTCGATTACAATAAACGCGACGAAACGGTCCGCTTCCGCCAGGCCAGTGATAATTCTATCAAAATGCTGGGCCGCGACGGGGCCGAAATAACCTCAAAACTCAATTACAGCTTAACCAAACAATAAACCTATACTCCATGGAATCACCCACCCTGACCGCTAAACCAACTTCTTACTGGGGGCCTTTGGCCATCATCGGCGCTCTTTTTTTCGTTTTTGGATTCGTAACCTGGGTCAATAGCGTACTCATTGCTTTTTTCAAAGAGGCCTTTCAATTGAGTACGCTGGGTTCAAATCTGGTGGCGTTTGCCTTTTTTATTTCCTACACCATTATGGCGATTCCGTCCTCTTGGGTGTTGCGAAAAACGGGTTTTAAAAATGGTATGTCAGTCGGTTTGTTTGTGATGGCCGTCGGTACCTTGATTTTTGTTCCGGCGGCGAAATCAGCTTCCTACGAGCTTTTCCTGGTGGGTTTATTCCTCATCGGCATTGGCCTGACCGTACTGCAAACGGCATCAAATCCCTACGTTACCATCCTGGGACCCCGCGAAAGCGCCGCTCAACGCATTAGTTTTATGGGAGTTGCCAACAAACTCGCCGGTATCCTCAGCCAGTTTGTTCTGGGTGGGTTACTGCTGACGGGGGCCAATACCCTGTCGCAGTCGGAGAGTCTGGAGCGGGTGGTCACGCCCTACCTGATTCTGACGGGAATCCTGCTTTTGCTGGCGGTGTTGATTCGGTTTTCGAGCTTACCCGAGGTGTCCGAAGAGCAGGACGAGAGTACGACATCCGGCTCTGCATCCGTTCGCAGCAGTATTTTCCAGTTCCCCAATCTTGTGTTGGGCGTTGCGGCCTTGTTTGCCTACGTCGGTGCGGAAGTGATCACCGGTGATACCATCATCAACTACGGCAAAGCCATCGGTTTCAGCAATGACGACGCGAAACTAATTACCACGTACACGCTGTACGGAATGTTGGCCGGATACATCCTGGGCATTTTGTTCATTCCCAAACTAATTTCGCAACAGGTCGCGCTGAAATGGTCGGCTATTCTGGGCATTGTCCTTTCCATTGCCGCGTTGCTGACGAGCGGATTTGCTTCCATTCTTTGCGTTGCGTTGCTTGGTTTTGCCAACGCCGCCATCTGGCCCGCCATTTGGCCACTGGCCCTCAACCGATTGGGAAGTTTTACGAAATTAGGCTCTGCGTTGCTAATCATGGGGATTTCGGGCGGTGCCCTGCTCCCGCTGTTGCATGGTTACCTGACCGATACCGTCAGTCCGCAATTGGCTTACGCCCTGTTGCTGCCCTGTTATTTGTTTATTCTTTATTACGCGATCTCAGGGCATAAGAAAATGGCTTGGTAGTGGGGTAGTTTTTCAAGTCACCGTCTTTTGTTGGTCAGTATTTGAAGGGTGGTTAGTTTCGCCGCCCGTTTCATTTTCGATGAATTAGCCATGAGTACCTCGTTAACCGTATCGACGCCGGGTCGGATTTGCCTCTTCGGCGAGCATCAGGATTACCTGGGTTTGCCCGTGATTGCCGCCGCGATTTCCCGCCGGGTTCAGGTGGCGGGTACCCACCGGGAAGATAAAACCATTCACATCGCCCTACCCGATGTCGATTCCAGCGAAACGATCAAGCTAAATGGACGAATTGAGTACACCAAAAAACGAGACTACTTCCGAAGCGGGATCAATGTTCTTCAGGATCAAGGGCTTACCTTTTCAAAAGGTCTTGAGTGTTCCGTTCACGGTACTATTCCGATCAATTCCGGAACGTCGTCTTCGTCGGCTTTGCTGGCCTCCTGGATTCACTTTTTAATCCGCATGAGCGATCAGGTGCCCGACTGGAACCGGCAACGCATCGGCGAACTCGCTTATCAGGCCGAGGTGTTAGAATTTAAGGAGGCGGGCGGGATGATGGATCAGTATTCCACGGCCGTTGGCCACGTGATTTACCTCGAATCAACGCCCCAGATTCATATCGAAGAAATGAATCCGCACTTTGGCAGTTTCGTCCTGGGGGATTCGGGTGAACCAAAGGACACGCAGGGCATTCTGGGGCGTTTGCGCAACGGCGTCAACGCGATCGTTGGAAAAATCCGGTTGGTCAATCCGGCTTATTCCCTGTTTACGACTTCTGAAACCGAAACGACTGAATTTAAAGACCACCTGACGAAAGAGGAGTATCACTTATTGAAAGGCACCATTTCAAACCGGGATATTCTGCGTGAGGCATTGAACGTGCTGCGGGCAGCCGAGTTGAACCACGTTCATTTTGGCACGCTGCTCTCTCAGCATCACCGTAACCTGCGCGACGCGCAACAGATTTCAACCCCCAAAATCGAACGCATGATCGGCGCCGCTCTGGAAGCCGGAGCCTTAGGTGCCAAAATAAACGGCTCGGGAGGCGGTGGTTGTATGTTTGCCTACGCCCCCAAAAACGCCGATGCGGTTGCACAGGCCATTGAACGACAAGGCGGCAAAGCCTACATCATCACCGTCGACGAAGGAACGAGAGTAGAAAATAAATAATGCTGAACTTCAAAGAATGCTGAATGCTGAATTTTGAATAATAGAAATCTCTTTTTATTCAGCATTCTTTGAAGTTCAGCATTCAGCATTATTTTAAAACTTATGTCACGACTTCTTATTTTGGCGGGCGGGTTGTCTTCCCGCATGAAGAAATCATTGGATGTTGGCTCAACGCTCGATGCGAGCCTCTTGCAACAAGCCAACACGCTGCCCAAAGGCATGATTGGCGTGGGCGAGAACGGCCGCCCCTTCATGGAGTACCTGCTTTACAACGCCAGTAAGGCCGGGTTTCGTGACGTAATTTTGCTGCTCAATCCCAGAGACACGGTCACCCAGGCGCATTTCGAGAAAAAAAGCGCGACGGGCGAAACCTGGGGTTTGCGTTTTCTCTACGCCCGCCAACAAATCCCGCCCGATCGGGAAAAGCCCCTCGGCACCGCCGACGCCGTCCAGCAGGCACTCGACCAGCATCCTTCCTGGAAAGTGGGCACGTTTGTCGTGTGCAACAGCGATAATTTGTATTCGGCCAACGTATTCAAACTGCTGCTCGACACGCCGCACCCGAATGCACTACCCGCCTACGATCGGTCGGGCATGGAATTGCCCGAAGACCGAATCAAGACCTTTGCGCTGTTGCGCACCGACAACGAAGGTTTTTTGCAGGACATTATCGAAAAACCCACGGAGGAAGAAGAACGGGAAATCCGGCGTGTGTCGGGAAGTCTGGGCATCAGCATGAATATTTTCAAATTCGACGCCGCCTTCGCCTACCTCTATTTCGTCACCGAATCCCTGCATCCGGTACGGAACGAAAAAGAGTTGCCCGGCGTCGCCCGGACGATTGCCCGGCAATACCCTAAGGCCATTTACACGATTCCCGTATCCGAAACTATGCCTGACCTCACCAGTAAAGCCGATATCCTGATTGTGCAGGACTATTTGTTGCGGGAATTTCCGGAATTATAAATTAGGCCACTGCCCGGCTCAAGAAACATTTAAACCCCGAAAGCCGTTGTGTTTTCGGGGTTTAATTTTTAGGAAAAGCCGTTAAATTTGCTTCCTCAGCCCCCTTCCAAGATGGATATCCTGACCGAAAATCTACCTTCAACCGACTTAACCCGAACCGGTTCCCGCTACTGTCCCTCGCTGATTCGCTACGAGCGCCGGACGACCGTACCCGTGCGGATTGGGGATTTGGGGTTGGGTTCCGATTTTCCGATTCGGGTTCAGTCCATGACGACCGTGGACACGATGGACACCGAAGGCTCCGTGCAGCAGTTGATTCGCATGATCGAGGCGGGCTGCGAGTTGGTTCGCATCACGGCGCCCAGCGTGAAAGAGGCCCAGAATTTGGAGAACATCCGCCGCGAACTTCGCCAACGCGGGTACACCACGCCGCTCTGCGCGGACATCCATTTCACCCCCAATGCCGCCGAATTGGCCGCCCGGCTCGTTGAGAAAGTGCGCATCAATCCAGGGAATTACGCGGACAAAAAACGGTTTGAATTCATTGATTACAGCGAGGCATCTTATGCCGCCGAGTTGGATCGGATTCGGGCAAAATTTCTGCCATTGGTAATTATTTGCAAAGATTACGGTACGGCCCTGCGCATTGGCACCAACCACGGCTCCCTCTCCGACCGGATTCTGAGTCGTTACGGCGATACGCCGCTCGGCATGGTCGAGTCCGCGCTTGAATTTCTCCGAATTTGCGAAGACGAAGGTTTTTACAACACCGTGATTTCCATGAAATCATCCAACCCGCAGGTGATGGTTGAAGCCTACCGCTTGCTGGTTAAAAAGTTGGACGAAGAGGGTTTGAAGCCTTACCCGCTCCACCTCGGCGTGACCGAAGCGGGCGAAGGCGAAGACGGGCGCATCAAATCGGCCGTCGGCATTGGCACCTTGCTCGAAGACGGTTTAGGCGACACGGTGCGCGTGAGTCTGACGGAAGACCCCGAAGCCGAAATCCCCGTGGCGCAGGCCCTCGTGAGTCGGTACGATTTGCGGGCGCAACAGGCGAATCCAATTCCGGCGGTAGACGCCTCCCCCATCAATCCGTTTCAGTACCGGCGTCGGCAAACCCACGAGGTGCTCAACTTCGGCGGCACGCAAGTACCCCGCGTCATTGCTGATTTCTCGAAAATCACTGTTCAGGAAGTAATCGATTTAAAAGCAGTTGGGCACTTTTACCTGCCTCTGCCCGACAAGTGGGCCATGAACGACCAGGGCACTGACTACGTCTACACGGGCAGCCAGCCCGCTGCGTTTATGCTGCCCAATGGCCTGAAGCAGATCGTCGATTTCAACGTTTGGAAAACGCTCAATGATCGTCAGCACGTTTTTCCCCTGTTGACGAAAGATGAATTTTTACAGGCTGGAAATATAGATTTTCCTCCAAACCTTATCTTTTTACAAATCGCTCTGGTCGAACTTGACGCGTCGTTTCTCGCGCAGATCCGCTCAAATTCGAATCTCGTTTTAGTGATTTGTACGACCAACGCCCACGCCATGCCGGAGTTGCGTCGCTTATTTTTTGACCTGATCGAGGCGAAAATAACCGCACCGGTGGTCATTAAACGTCAGTACGGCGTGCTGCCCGAACTTGATTTTCAACTCTTTGCCGCCACCGATTGCGGCGGTTTGCTGGTCGATGGCCTCGGCGATGGCCTTTGGCTAACCCCCGATTACCCGGCCCAAACTGCCAAAACCGATTTGCTCGAAATCGCTAAGTCGTACAACACGACCTCCTTCGGCATTTTGCAGGCCGCCCGGACCCGGATGAGCAAAACCGAGTACATCTCGTGCCCGTCCTGCGGTCGGACGCTGTTTGATTTACAGGAAACTACGGCGCAGATTCGCCACCGCACCGACCACTTGAAAGGCGTGAAGATTGGCATCATGGGTTGCATCGTCAACGGGCCCGGCGAAATGGCCGATGCCGACTATGGCTACGTGGGCATGGGGCCGAATAAAATTGCCCTGTACCGGGGACAAGACGTTGTCAAGCGTTCCGTTCCGGCCGAGCGGGCGCTGGATGAACTCATTGGTTTGATGAAAGAGGACGGCATTTGGCGGGAGCCGGAGGCGAGCCTTTCGCTGTAAGGTGGCCTCCCGTCGGGCGGCTTTTTAGCGGGGACGCCCAGTCCTTCCGGCGGGAGGCCCGTCTGACGGGTAAAAACAAACTAATTTTGCCCCCTTACTTAAATTATTCAGGATGTATTCTGGACTGAATCAAGGGGAAAATTTGTTGATAAATAAACCAAAAACAGTAGCAACCGTGAACAACGACCGCATCAAAGAGCAATTTCGTTTAGGCGAAGTTTTCCGTTATTTTTTCCGGGTTTTTCAGAAACCTGATCCTAGCAAACCGTCCAGCATCAACCTGAAGATGATGCACGGCATCAACCGAATCAGCATCGTCATGTTTTTGTTCTGCGTTATCGTGATGATAATCAGAGCCTTCACAAGGCAATAAATTTTTCGGAAGATTTATAATCATCGAAACGTGCCCGGTCCACCCGGTCCATTCCATGACGCTCGACAGTTTTCGCAACTATTGCCTGGCCAAACCGGCCGTCACCGAGGAGATGCCTTTTGGCCCGGATACGCTGGTTTTCAAAATCGTCGGTAAAATGTTTGCGCTAACCTCCCTGGACACCGAACGGTTTAGCATCAACCTCAAATGCGACCCGGAACGAGCGATCGAATTACGGGCGAGTAACGCCTGCGTGTTGCCGGGTTACCACATGAACAAGGCGCACTGGAACACAATATTGATCGACCGGAGCGTTTCCAATGCCCAATTGCAGGAATGGATCGATGATTCCTACAACCTGGTGCTGACCAGTTTGACAAGGAAAAAACAGATGGAATTACGTGCATCAAATTTCTCGTCTGATTTGTAACTTTGAGTTTACCGTTTTCCCCGTTCCCGTCGCATGGAATCAGTCCTGCTACTGCTACTCGCCATTCCGTACATCATCCTGAGATATATGCTCAGCGATCACGAAACGGCGGTCGACAAAGACCGACTCCGTTTTGCCGAGGGCATTAGTCTGGTGCAGGCCCGGCAGTTTGACGAGGCGCTGGCTTATTTCACGCTCGTTGCCCAGCAATTTTCCAAATCGGCCATCGTCCACGTGTACAAGGGCCGTTGCAACCTCGGCTTGGGCAATCATTTCTCCGCCATTTACGATTTCACGGTCTCCCAGCAACTCGACAACACGATTCCGGAAGCCTACCTCTTCAAAGGGCAGGCGCATTACCACGTTCGCGAATTTCATCAGGCTTTTTTAGAATTGGATAAGGCCGTTTGGCACACCCGCAGCCAAAATGCCGACGCGCTCCGCTGGCGGGCTTTATCCCGCCTCACCCTGGGGCAATCTGAGCAGTCCAAACAGGATTTGGAAAAAGCGTTTGCGTTGGGCGACGAAAACGCGGCCTTTCACCTGAATACCCTATTTTCCATTAAACCGGTTCGCTCCCGCAACGACCGGGGAGAAAAGTAATCTCCGCGTACTTTTCTGGTACCGTCAACCTTCGTACTTTGGGGCCGAAACTCTGAACCTATATTTCTATGAAAAATTGGAAACTCCTCGGCGGGCTGCTGAGTTGCGGACTGGCACTTCCCGCATTGGCCGACGTCAAACTGCCCTCCATCTTCGGGAATGGCATGGTCATGCAGCGTGATAAACCCGTCGCGCTGTGGGGCTGGGCTGATGCGGGTGAAATTGTCACCGTCGTCCTGGCCGATGATGCCTACACGGCCGTTCCCGACGCCGCCGGGCGCTGGCAAGTCATGCTCAAAGCGACCCCGGCGGGTGGTCCGTACACGCTGACGGTGGCGGGCAAAAACCGAATTCAGTTAACCGATGTCCTCTTCGGCGACGTGTGGCTGTGTTCGGGGCAGTCGAACATGGAGTGGAGGATCAAATCGAGTGGGATTTACGGCAACGAAGCGGCCAATTCGACCAACCCCAATATCCGGCTGATCGAGATTGCCAATACCAAAAAATTCAGTCCCCAAACCGACGTCGTCAGTACGGGCTGGAAAGCCGCCAGCCCAACCACCGCGCCCGATTTCTCGGCGGTCGCCTACTTTTTTGCCAAAACCTTGTACGAGCGTTACCAGGTGCCCATTGGCTTGATTTCCAGCGAATGGGGCGGAACGATTGCCGAAGCCTGGGCGTCGCGGGAATCCCTCCAGGGCTATCCCCGTTTTCTACGTGTTGCCGATTCGCTGGGCGTTGTGGAAACCGAGAAATCCCGCGTCCCGATGGAACAACGGATGGACGATTACCGGGAGGCCATCCGGCGCAACGATCAGGGTTACGCCAATCGGGGCGCGTACTGGAGCAATCCGGTGCTGGCCACCGCCGACTGGAAAAAAATGGATCTCCCCGTTCATTGGGAAGAAGCGGGTCTGCCGGGGGTCGATGGCATTGTTTGGTTCAGAAAAGTAATTGACGTGCCCAAAGAAGCCGTTGGCAAAGACATTCGTCTCACCCTGGGGCAAATTGACGATGCAGACTCCACGTATTTCAACGGCGAGCGCGTTGGATTTACGGACAATCGCAACACGGTGCGCCAGTACACGGTGCCCGGTCGGTTGGTGAAAGCGGGGCGGAATGTGATTGCCATTCGGGTGCTGGATACAAGCGGCAACGGTGGAATTTGGGGCGATGCCAACGACCTCGTGATGGAGATGAACGGCCAGGGAATTTCGCTGGCGGGGGCTTGGGATTACAAATTGTCGGTGAATCTCCGCGACCTGCCCCCCAACCCGGCCGTGCAGGCCAACAACCCAAATGTGCCCACTGTGCTATTTAACGGCATGATCGCGCCGCTGCTGCCCTACGGAATTAAGGGGGCCATTTGGTACCAGGGCGAATCAAATGCCTCGCGGGCCTACGAATACCAAAACCTTTTCCCGACGTTGATTGCTGATTGGCGGAAACAATTCGGGCAAGGAGACTTCCCGTTTTTATTCGTTCAACTGGCCAATTTTATGGCGGTAAAACCGACTCCTGGCGAAAGCGCCTGGGCGGAGTTGCGCGAGGCTCAGAGCATGACCCTAAACGTAGCGAACACAGGCCAGGCGGTCATCATTGAGCTTGGCGAAACCGACAACATTCACCCAAAAAATAAACTCGACGTAGGTCGGCGTTTAGCCCTGGCGGCCCAACGGGTGGCTTACGGCGATCAAACCGTGGTGCATTCGGGGCCGACGTACAAGGCAATGGTCAGGGAAGACGATAAAATCCGACTTGGCTTCGACCAAATTGCCGGCGGACTAACGGCCAAAAATAGCCCTGACAGTACGCTGAAAGGATTTGCTATCGCGGGCGAGGACAAAAAATGGGTTTGGGCGAACGCCAAAATTGACCGCAATACGGTCGTCGTCTGGAGCGATCAGGTGAAGAATCCCGTCGCCGTGCGCTACGCCTGGGCCGATAATCCCGAAGGCTGCAACCTGTACAACGCCGCCGACTTGCCCGCATCTCCCTTTCGCACGGATACCTGGAAGGGGTTGACGCAGAAGTAGAGAATTTTAGTTGAAACCCCAAAATACCTATAAATGCGAGAGTACCCGTCATTGCGAACGTAGTGAAGCAATCTGCCGAAGCGGGCCAGAA
>JAJAZB010000331.1 GCA_026785975.1 Cytophagaceae bacterium
ATTACGTTCTTTATAGGTCTGAGCAACCTCTTCGGAATCGAGTTTACGGCTGGGCTGAATGGGATCTAAAACACGGGTTACGCCACAATCTTTACACTTGTAGCGTTGATGACCAGAAGAGTTTTTACCGTTACGGACAATATTGCTACTTTTACAACAACAGCAGGTACGAGTTTCGACAATCGTACGATGATTAATTTTGAAAAAAAAAGATACAAATCAACTGTTTAGTTCCACTACCCTTATTCCTTATCAGTTTTAACGAAAGTTATTACGCACTTTTGCATCAACCGTTTGGTTGAATATTTCGGTTAGAACGAATGGCCAAGAGTAAACAACACGATGTAGCGACTGAAGCCCGAATCCTGGATGCGGCCCGGCAGGTGTTCCGGCAGAAAGGGTATGCGGGTGCCCGGATGGAAGAGATTGCGGAATAAGCGCGGATCAATAAGTCCATGTTGCATTACTACTACCGGTCGAAAGAGCGGCTTTTCGAGGTCGTATTCACCAACGACGTCGGGCACATGGCCCCGCACATCATTCAACTTTTAGTCTCGGAACAGCCTCTGCTCGAAAAAATCAGGGCTTTCGTGAGCGCTTACCTCGACATTATTATCGAGCATCCCTACATACCGGGTTTTATCATCAATGAATTGAACCGCAATGAAGGGGATCTTCTGAAAACAATTAAATCGAAGGCGCAGGGCTTTGATCAGATGAGTACCTTCTTCCGGCAGGTCGAACATGAAATCGCGCAAGGCCGGATTCGGCCCGTGGATCCCCGGCACCTGTTGATTACGATGGTATCGGCTTGTGTGTTTCCATTCATTGCCCGCCCGGTCATCCAAATGGCTCTGCAACTGGATGAAGCGGGTTTTCAGACTTTTATCGAAGAACGGAAACAACACGTGACGGACTTTCTGATCAGTGGATTGGTGAATAAATAGCTCAGCAAAGCAGGTAAGTTCGGTGAACCTCCATGAAAACACTCCTCTTTTTTGTCGCAGGCAGTATCGGATTTTTGGCTTGTAAAAAAGTGCAAACCACAACGCCCCAAATCCGGCCCATCGTCGAAGCCGTGTACGCGTCGGGGAAGGTCATGCCCGCCGACGACCACAAAATTTACGCGCAGGCCGAAGGGGTCGTCCTGGCGCAACTGGTGTCGGAGGGGGACATTGTGAAGGCAGGTCAACCGCTGTTTCGTCTCGAAAGCACCAGCCAGCAGGCCCGCCTGAGCAATGCCGACGCGGTGTTGCAGCAAGCCCAGGCCAACCTGAGCGGCAATTCACCCGTGCTGCGCGAAATCGAAACCCAGATCGCCAGCCTGGCCACCCACGCCGCCGATGATTCGGCCAATTACGTCCGCTACCAAAATCTCTGGCGGGAAAATGCCACCGCCCGCATCAACCTCGATCGGGCCGCATTGGCCTACCAAACATCGCGCAACGAATGGATTGCGGCCCGGCAGCGTCTGCAGCGCACAAGAAATCAGCTACGGCTCGACCTGTCCAATGCCCGCACGACGGCCCGGATTAACGCCACGGATGCCGCCAATTCCACCGTGCGCAGTGACCTCGACGGAACCGTTTTCGAGGTGTACCGCAAGCAGGGCGAGGCCATCCGGCGGGGCGAACCGCTGGCCAGCGTCGGGCGGGGAGGGGCGTACTACCTGCAACTCTGGATCGACGAACAGGATGTCAGCAAAGTAGCCGTCGGGCAGGAAGTCGTCGTGAAAATGGATTTGCATCGGGGGCAGGTTTTCAAGGCCCGCATTCGGAAAATTTACCCGACCCTCAACGCAGAAAACCAATCGGTGCGCGCTGACGCGGAATTTACCGAAGCGCCGCCCAAACTCGTTGCCAATGCTGCGGTGGAAGCCAACGTGTTGATTGCCAAACATGACCACGCCCTGACTATTCCCAAAGCGTTGGTGCAAAACGATTCGGTGCTTATTCAAAACGCCGCTGGTAAGCCCGAAAAGATTCGCATTCGCATCGGCATCGAAACTACCGATTACGTGGAAGTTCTCGGCGGACTAACGAAGGACTCGCGGTTAATGCTGAATTCTGAATGAAGAATGCTGAATGAATGTGTCTTTTTCCATTCAGCATTCCAATACCATGTACTCGACCAACTTTCGCATCGCCAAAACGCACCTGCTGGCCAAGAAAAAGCAGACCATCGTCGCCATTTTGGGCGTCACGTTTGGCATTGCCATGTACGTGCTGATGGCGAGCGTACTGACGGGCGTCAACAAATTGGTGGACAACCTGGCGTTTCAAGCCACGGCGCACATCCGCCTGTACAAAGAAGCCGACATCAACCGCGAGTCGGTGCTCGAAACGGTGTATCGGGGTTCAAATACGTTGGTGAAAGTACACCACCAAAAGCCCATACGCGAAAAACTCTACCTCCGCAACGCGTCTGAGATTCTGGATGATCTGCGCCGAATGCCCCAGGTTACGGGCGTTTCGGCGCAGGTAAGCAGCCCGGTGTTTTATAATTTCGGCTCGGTGCAGTTCAACGGTACGCTGCTGGGCGTAAATATTTTTGACGAAGACCGCCTCTTCGACTTAAAAGGGCAACTCAAATCGGGGCGGCTCGAAAACCTCCTCGCCAACCCCAACAGCCTGCTGATGGGGATTGGGCTGGCCCGGAAAATGAACGTGCTGGAAGGCGACAACGTGACCGTGGTAACACCCCGGGGCGTGGTTTTCGTGCTGAAAGTCGTCGGGATTTATAAATCGGGAATCGGGGCACTCGACAATGTTCGCAGTTACACCAACATCGGTACGGTGCAGAAACTTTTACAAACCGATCCCACGTACATCACCGACATCAATATTAAAGTACGCGACGTGTACTCGGCGGCTGGCCTGGCTCCGCAATGGGCCAAACGGTACGGCGTGAAGGCCGAGGACTGGGCTACGGCCAATTCGACGATGGTGGCGAGCAACAAAATCCGCGACATCATGACCTACATCGTTTCGGTGACGCTACTCGTGGTGGCCGGTTTTGGAATTTACAACATCATGTCCATGACCGTCAACGACAAAATGAAAGACATTGCGATACTGAAAGCAACGGGCTTTTCGGGCCGCGACATCATCCAAATCTTCCTGACCGAGGCCGTCATCATCGGCATACTTGGGGCACTGCTGGGCGTGGTGCTGGGTTTCGTGTTTTCCTGGATGGTTTCAAAAGCACCCTTCGACGGGGGCGATTTTATCAGCATCGACCATTTTCCCGTCAATTTCAACCCGGTATTTTATCTGATTGGCGTGGTGTTTGGCGTGGTAACGACCCTGCTGGCGGGGTACTTTCCGGCCCGCCGCGCCGCTGACATTGACCCGGTTGCTATTTTGAGAGGATGAGTCCGGTGCCCACGTTGTACGTGGCACCATTCGCTGGCACCGGGCTGGTTGAAGCGTTTTGGAATTTTAACTCCTTGAAACGACCGTGTCACACAACGTAAAATTGTGCTCCATAACGTAAGACCGTGCCACGTGCAACGTGGGCACACCGTACACCATGACCGTCCTTCAGGCTTCACACCTCAACAAGTACTTTTACCAACCCGAGCGATTTCCGGTGTTGACGAATATTTCTTTTGAAATTCAACGCGGCGAATTCCTGACCATCGTGGGCAAATCGGGTTGTGGCAAATCTACACTGCTGTACATCCTCTCGACGATGGACACCGACTACGAGGGCACCCTAACCATCGGCGGCCGACTGCTGACGGGTCTGAAGCAACCCGATCTGGCCCGGTTTCGCAACGAACACATCGGCTTTGTCTTTCAATTTCACTTTCTCTTACCGGAATTTTCGGTGCTCGAAAACGTCATGTTGCCCGCCCTCAAGCTGGGCAGGTTTTCGCGGGAAGAAACCGAAAGTCGGGCCTACGAAAAACTCCGCTTGTTGGGTGTACACGAGCAGGCCCTCAAAGCGGCCAGTAAACTTTCGGGCGGGCAGCAACAGCGCGTGGCCCTGGCGCGGGCGCTCATCAACGACCCCACGCTGATTATGGGCGATGAACCCACGGGCAATCTTGACTCGGCCAATGCCAAAAATGCTTTCGATATCCTGCAGGATCTGGCGCGGCAGGGTCAGACGATTATTTGCGTGACCCACGATCAGGAATTTGCCGCCCGGTCTGACCGCACCATCGTCATGTCCGACGGCATGATTGTCAGCCAGTGAAAACCTACTTACTATTTTTTTAGCCAGGCCGGTAAAATTGAACAGTTGGTGTTTTAAGGCCTGAATCACGTAAAAACCGTCGACAAAGTTTCCCTTAAGAATTCTTAACCACCACCCCAAAATAGGCTCGACTTCGGTTCGTTCGTAGGGGCAGACTGTATTTTGCCGCAACGTTTTCAAGGCTATTTCATTCGTTCAAACCAGGCTTATTCTGCGGGGATTGACCGTTTTATAAAAAAGTTTTGATCGGAATTAGCATGGTAAGATTTTTGTTACATTCTTTGAAAAAATTGCCTTATTTCCGTTCACGCTTACACTGCATCAACCTGACCTTATGAAAAACCTTCGTGCGCTTACTCTACTCACCTTCATAAATACTATGCTCTTTTCATCTGCTTTTGCCCAGCAATGGCCCGCTCAAAAGGCCAATGCCTGGTACGCACGACAACCGTGGCTGGTCGGGGCAAATTTCATGCCCTCCAACGCCATCAACGAGTTGGAAATGTGGCAAGCCGACACCTGGTCGCCGTTTTTGATCGATAAAGAACTGGGCTGGGCGCAAGATCTGGGCATGAACACCATGCGGGTGTTTCTGCACGACCTGGCCTACCGCGACGACCCCAAAGGCTTTAAAAAGCGCCTCGACCAGTTTCTGGGCCTTTGCGCCAAGCACAAAATTCGTCCGATGCTGGTGCTTTTTGACTCGTGCTGGGACCCCTTTCCCAAGACCGGCCAGCAGAAAGACCCTGTGCCGGGCGTACACAACTCGGGCTGGGTGCAAAGCCCCGGCGCAGCACTGTTGCAGGACACGGCTAAATGGGATTCTCTCCTGAAACCTTACGTGATCGACGTGGTGAAAACGTTCCGCAACGATGCCCGGATTCTGGCCTGGGACGTGGTCAACGAACCCGACAACGACAATGGCAATAGTTACGGCAAAAACGGCCTCAAACTGGAACCCGCTAATAAGTCGGAACTGGGCATCGAGCTGGTGAAAGCGGGATTTGGCTGGGCGCGCGAAGCCCGCCCCACGCAACCGGTCACCTCGGCACCCTGGTACGGCGATTGGTCGGAGGTGGACAAGATGACCGACATGAACCGCTTCCTGTTTACCAATTCCGACATCATCACCTTTCACAATTACGACAGCCCCGAGGAATTTGCCAAGCGCGTAGGCTACCTCAAAAAACTGGGGCGTCCGATGCTCTGCACCGAATACATGGCCCGGGTGACGGGCAGCACGTTTCAGAACATCCTGCCGATGGCGAAAAAGGATAAAGTAGCGGCCATGAACTGGGGCTTTGTTTCGGGAAAATCCCAAACGATCTTCCCCTGGGATTCGTGGCAAAAGCCCTACGGTGCCGAGCCGCCGGTGTGGTTTCACGATATTTTCCGGCCAACGGGCGCTGCTTATCGCGACGAGGAAGTGGCCCTGATCCGCAGCCTGACGAATAAAAATGCCGTTAGGCCGACTATTCGTCGGCGTGAGAGGGTACTGGCTAATTAAATAGTTTGTTGCAAAGTAGCCCCGTCTGCATTTCTGGAAATGCAGACGGGGCTACTTTTTGCGTAAAATTGACGGATCAAACCGGGCGATGGCTCCGTTGCTACCCACGGCCCAACCCGTAGTTCCGGCGAAGCTGACGGCGTGAAAAGCTGAAGTGTCGAGGGCTTGCCAGGTTTGGCCAAAATTCCTTGAAAGGCTCGTTCCCGATGGCCCAACGGCAAGCAGATTCGTTCCGACCAGCGCCGTACTTTCCTTCAGGCCACCCGGTTTTACAGCGCTTCCGATTCGCCAGGTTTTACCGCCATCCGACGTTAGCAAAACGTTCCTTGTTGAATCCTTCTCGTTTTTGTAATCACCACCCACCGCAATTCCTGCTTTTTCCGACCAAAACCGGATTCCAAAAATACCCGACGATGCGTCAGCGGGCAGGGGTGTTTCCGAAACTTGCCACGACTGGCCCCGGTCCGTGGTGCGGAACACGCGGGCGTGGTGCCCGCCACCCGTGCCAATCCAGGCGGTTTGGGAGTTTTTCAACGCAACAATCGACGTACCACTGGCCGCAAACGCCGCTTCGCCGGGTAGCACGGGCGGGAAGTTTTGTCGCGGCGTTTCCTGCCAGGTTTTCCCGCCGTCGTCGGTTGTGAGCACGTAGAATTTGCCGTCGATCGGATCGCTGAAACAAAGGCCGTTTTTTTCGTCCCAGAAATCCAGTCCGTCGAGGAAAACGCCTTTCTGCCTTGTTTGAAAAACCAGTTGCCAGGTTTGGCCGCCGTCGGTTGTGCGGTAAATCCGGGCTTTGCCTTCGCTGGCTTCGCCCGCGCTCATGGCCACAGCCGTGGTGACGCTGAATGCGTGAATGTCCCGAAAATCGAGGGTTTCGGCGTTGGGAATGGGCCTCGGTTCCCAGGTTTCCCCGCCGTTCACCGTGCGCAAAATGGTGCCTTTTGAGCCACCCACCCAGCAAACCTGATCGCTCACAGCACCCACCGCCCGGAAACTGGCCTCGGTGCCGGAATTTTGCTGAATCCATTGGGCCTGAACGGGACTCATCCAAAAAGTCAGTGCGGCCAGGCAGAGAAATGTTTTCATAGCAAAACTTTAAGTAGAAACTAATGTGGGCGGGGGTGGTAAGAACAAAAGTTGGTTTGGGCCCCCCCCGCGGGCCAGCATGGGTGGGCACAAAGGGGCTGGGGCGCCCCGGGAGTGGGGGGGGGGCGGCCCC
>JAJAZB010000332.1 GCA_026785975.1 Cytophagaceae bacterium
GAGTTGGTACACGAAGAAGATGCCCAGCGAAGCCAGCAGCAAAATGACGGCAAACAGGAAGGTCAGCCCGAGGCGAAGTTTGTCTTTAATTCGGAGTTTCATAGATCTAGAGTATCAAGTGCCAGGTATAAAGTATTAGTTATCAAGTATATAGCCTCAATATTTGGTGTTGGTACTTTGTACTCGATGCCTAATACTTTGTACCTCGTACTTGATACTTGCCTCACGAAAGAATGATTAAATCCACCTCCGAAGAAGATAGGTTATTGAGCAACTTGTTGAAAACGGCCGTGTTGAGGATAATTCGGATCAAGCTGAAATGCGGCTTGCCCATGCATACCGTCGTGATATCGCGCTCCCTGACCACGTCGAGAATAGCCTGGGGCACGTTGTCGCTTTGCACCTGAATCACCTCCGCGCCCATTTGGGTGGCCAGTTTAAAATTATTGATGAGGTGGCGTTGGGCGGCCAACGGGATGCGGGCGGGCGCTTCGGCGGGGGTTTGTACGTACAATAACTTCCAGGTAGAATTGTAGTAACTCGCCAGCCAGGCCGTTTTCCGTATCACCGCCTTAGCCGTTTGTTCATTGGAACTAATGCAGGCCAGAAACCGCTCGGGTTTCAGCTTGATGGTCTGGGGCAGTTCGGCATCAATCTTGCGCTCCACCTGGGCGGCTACTTCCTTGAGGGCCAGTTCGCGGAGTTGCAGGATTTTATCGGGCTGAAAAAAATTCCGCAACGCCGTTTCCACCTTGGCCGGGTCGTAGATTTTGCCCTCCCGCAGGCGCGTCACCAGTTCGTCGGCGGTGAGGTCGATGTTGACCACCTCGTCGGCCATCCGCAGAATGTTGTCGGGAATTCGCTCGGTGACTTCGATGCCGGTGATTTGCCGAACTTCCTCGTTGAGGCTTTCGAGGTGCTGAATGTTGACGGCGGATATCACGCTGATACCCGCCTCCAGCACTTCAACGACGTCCTGCCAACGCTTCTCGTTTTTCGATCCTTCAATGTTGGTGTGGGCCAACTCGTCAATGATTACTACCTCCGGGTGCAGGTTGACGATCGCCTGCACGTCCATTTCCTCAAGTTCTTTCCCTTTGTAAAACAACTTCCGCCGGGGCACCACGGGCAGGTCTTCCAATTGATCTCCACCGTTTCCTTCCGGTTATGCGTTTCTACGAAGCCAATTTTTACGTCAATGCCACTCTTCAACAGACTCCGCGCTTCCTGCAACATCCGGTAAGTTTTGCCCACGCCCGCGCTCATGCCGATGTAAATCTTGAACTTCCCCCGGCGCGAACGCTTGATGAGGTCCAAAAAATGCTGGGCGGATTGGGCTTGCTCGGGCATAGATCAGGTCGCGGTTTTCAAGGTGTTTTTTCATGATAAAAATCAAAAGTCAGGCCGTTGGTTCTGACTTTTGATTTTTCCTTTCAACATAAAACTCAGAATGATATCGCCAATCCGGTCGTTAGCGAGGTATTCACGCGACTAACACCAGTCGTGGTTTCAAAAATAGCGTCTTTGCTATCGTAAAGTTTTCCTTCGATTCTAAACAGGGCCTGGGACGTGATCGCGTAATCGAAATTCACAGAATAGCCCCAGGTTTTAAAGCCGTTGCGTGTTCCAGTGGCGATGATAACCCCGTTTGGGTCGTCGTAGTATTCTATGCGTCCGGCCAGGTTTATACGGTCGTTGGCCGAGTAGCGCAAAATGGCTACGGGTGTGTACCACACGTAACTTCCACTGCCCACCCGTCGGCCTTCCAGCACGGGTTTTCGGTCTGCGCCAATGTCGAAGCCCAGGATCAGGCCAAGTTTTCCCGGTTGGAAAATGCCATAAAAGTTATGGTACATCCGACCCGACTTCAACGAATCTGGCCGATCGCTGCCAAAGAACGTGCTCCAATTGAGGGTCACTTTCGACGACGGCTTGTACTGAATCTGGGTACTCAACGAAGCGCCCGAGTAACCGTCAAAGCGCTTGATGCGCTGCCAGCCATTCACGACCGAACCCAGCAGTACCCATTTGCCATTCGGTGTCGTGTAACTCAATTTTGCGCCCGCGAGATAATACGGCGAGTTTTCGGCCACGATGCTGCGCGTCAGCGTCCAGCAATCTTTTGAAATGGCGCTTTCAAAACCAATGTGCGAAGTGAAAATCCCGGCGTCGAGCCATAATTCGCGGTTTTTGCTAAGTTTAACCCCCGCGTTGGCCTCGTAAATATTCTTAATCAGATCCTGCTCGGCGCTTAGGTTGTACTGGGCATAATTGCCCACCATGATAGCCAGATTACCCCGGACCCGCTCAGTCGAGTACGCGCCTTTCAAATAGGCAAGGTTCACGTTCACTTCGCGGTTGCGCTTGTGGTTGTACAAAAAGCCGGGGCGCTCCTGAGTCGTTTTAGGGGCCGTAAAATCCTGCGTGTAGTACACGTCGGCGTAGCCGGTGAGGATCATGCTATTAGCGGTCGTGGTACTCGGAGTAGCCGGAACCATAGTGGTGTCAATGGTTTGAGCCAAAATCGTGGCCGGCGCCGTGGCCAACGCTACGGCGAATAGTACTACCTTTTTCACGGTTATTTTTTTTTAAGTGTAAACCGCCAACTCGTCGGTGAGCGGCGTGGTTTTGTTTGTTGCCTGGGGCGTTCAGTTACCCGGTGCCCCGTTCCGGGTAGGCGTTAGCGCGGTTGCTCCAATGCCAGATTGAGGGCGAGTACGTTTACTTTTTCAATGCTAAACACGCCAATGAAGGGCCTCTCGGTTTGCTCCGTGACGAGTTGGCGCAACTGGTCTTCGGAAATCCGGCGCAGGCGGGCAATGCGCGGCACCTGAAGCAGGGCCGATTGCGGCGACAGGTCCGGGTCGAGGCCCGAGCCGGAAGCCGTAACCAACTCGGCGGGAATTTGCTCTTTCGTCACGCCGGGATTATGCACCAGAAACGTGTCGATGCGGGCCTGCACGGTGGCGAGGTAATCGGGGTTGCTGGGGCCTTTGTTGCTGCCCGCCGACCCGGCGGCGTTGTAGTCCACCGCCGAAGGACGGGAGTTGAAGTACCGGTCGTCGGTGAATTTCTGCCCGATTTTGACGTAGCCCACGACCTTACCATTGACGGTAACGGTTTCGCCCGCGCCGCCGCCGGGGGCCAGTTTGCCGATGGCGGCGACAATCAGCGGATAAATGACGGCCAGCAGCACCAGAAATATGAGCGTAAGGCGAAGGGCCGGGGAAAGATGCGTTTTCATGGAAAAATCAGTTTGCGAAATGAACAAGAAGCGCCAGACCCGTCAGCAGGAACGTGCCGAGGGCGATGAGTTTTGCTTTGACGACCGCCGGGTCCGGCTGGTGTTGTCGGGTGTCTGATTTCATGTTTTTCGTTACTTTTGTTAAAACCTTGTGCGTATGGAAACGATAATTCGAATGCGGCCTTCCGAGTTAAATCTCGATTTTTTGAAAGCTTTACAACTTATGCTCGTCGGTCAGGATGAAGTAGAAATTATCGTACGAACAGAATCTTTAGGTTTTCCGCCCTCTGAAACTAAGGAGGGCTACTGGAACCGTTTAGAAAAAGCCCGACAGCGCATTGAAGCAGGGGAAAATCTAATTTCGTTCACACCAGAGGAATTTGAGGAAATGGCCCAAAAGCTATTGAAACGGTGAGAGCCATTCAGTTCGACCCTGACGCATTCCGGGATTACCTCGAATGGAGTCGTGCAGATAAGTCCGTTTTCACCAAAATCAACGAACTTCTTTTGGAAGCCGCACGCACTCCGTTTCACGGCAAAGGCAAACCCGAACCCCTGAAACGAAACTGGGCAGGGTACTGGAGTCGAAGAATTACGGACGAACATCGCTTGATTTATAAAGTTGATGACGAAAAGATTACGGTCGCCTCGGTTCACGGGCATTACAATTAAACAAATAACCCCACCACCAAATCGATCAGTTTAATCCCCATGAAGGGGGCGACGAGGCCACCGAACCCGTAGATGAACAGGTTGCGACGGAGCAGCGCGCTGGCCCCGATGGGCTTGTACGGCACCCCGCGCAGCGCCAGCGGAATTAGCATCGGAATGATGATCGCATTGAAAATCACCGCCGACATAATGGCGCTCTCGGCGCTGTGCAGCCGCATAATGTTCAGGCTCTACAGCGCCGGAATCGACACCACGAACAAGGCCGGAACGATGGCGAAGTACTTGGCCACGTCGTTGGCGATGCTGAACGTCGTCAGGGTACCCCGCGTGATGAGCAACTGCTTGCCGATTTCCACAACCTTGATGAGCTTGGTCGGGTCGTTGTCCAGATCGACCATGTTGCCTGCTTCTTTGGCGGCCTGGGTGCCGGAGTTCATGGCCACACCCACGTCGGCCTGGGCCAGGGCGGGGGCGTCGTTGGTACCGTCGCCCATCATGGCCACGAGTTTGCCACCGGTTTGCTCCCGCTTGATGTAGTTCATCTTGTCCTCGGGCTTGGCTTCGGCGATGAAGTCGTCCACGCCCGCTTTTTCGGCGATGAATTTAGCCGTCAGCGGATTGTCACCCGTAACCATCACCGTTTTTACGCCCATTTTGCGCAAACGTTCGAAACGCTCGGCAATACCGGGTTTGATAATGTCCTGGAGTTCTACAACGCCTTTTACCACTTCATTTTCAATGACCACGAGTGGCGTACCCCCGTTGGCGGCGATTTCGTTGGCCTGCTTGGTGGTGGCTTCGGGAAACACGTTGCCCGCCTTCGTGACCAGGTTGCGAATGGAGTCTACCGCCCCTTTTCTGATTCGGACAGTTTCGCCGTTGAGGGGAAGATCAATGCCACTCGACCGCGTTTCAGCAGTGAATTTGATGAGCGTGGACCCCGTGGTGCTCAGATTCCGCGTCACGTCATTTCCGGCCAATTCCACGATGGACTTGCCCTCCGGTGTTTCATCGGCCAGCGAACTCAGCGCACTGGCCCAAACCATGTCAGCTTGATTGACTCCGGGGGCCGGGTAAAAATTGGTGGCCTTCCGGTTACCAATCGTGATCGTACCGGTTTTATCGAGGAGCAACGTGTCGATGTCGCCCGCCGTTTCCACGGCCCGGCCCGACTTGGCAATCACGTTGGCCCGTAGTGCCCGGTCCATGCCCGCGATACCGATGGCCGACAGCAGTCCGCCGATGGTGGTTGGGATGAGGCACACGAAAAGCGAAATCAAAGCCGCAACGGTGATGGGTGTGTTGGCGTAATCGGCGAAGGGCTTCAGCGCCACGCAAACAATGATAAAAATCAGCGTAAAGCCCGCCAGCAGAATCGTCAGGGCGATTTCGTTCGGCGTTTTTTGCCGCGAGGCACCTTCCACGAGGGCAATCATTTTTGTCGAGAAAACTCTCGCCGGGTTGAGTCGTCACCTCGACCACGATGCGGTCGGAGAGCACTTTCGTACCCCCCACCGACGACTTATCGCCGCCCGCCTCGCAGACGAACCGGTCGCCTTTCTTGAGCAGCGCCGACGACACCGTACGGCCGTCGAGCATTTTGGCGGGGGTTTCCTGCCGGGTTTTGCGCAGGCTTTCGGCCTGGGCCTTGCCCCGCGCTTCGGCGATGGCCTCGGCGAAGTTGGCGAAGAGCACCGTCACGAACAGAATCAGCGTGATGGCCAGGTTGTAGCCGATGCTGCCCTGCGAGGTATCGCTGGTGACGGCGATCTAAATCGTCACCAGCAGCATGACCAGCGTACCGATTTCGACGGTGAACATCACCGGGTTTTTAATGAGAATCGCCGGGTTGAGTTTGGCGAACGATTGCCCGAGGGCCGTCTTGACCAGATCTCGTTGGAACAAGGAAGCAGATTGTTGCTTTGCCATTATTTGGGTAATTTTGATAAAAACGTTTTTAACGATGACGATTCAACAGAAGGTACTCGAAAGCACCTTTCAGGAAATGGGCTACGCGTCGATGGCGGATTTCGCGATTCAAAAAGCCCGTGAGGAACTACTGCGCGAGAAAAAAAGGAGTGCCGACGAAATCGCCCGCTTCGAGGCCAAGTATGGCATGACGTACCCGGAGTTTGTCGAACGGTTTTTTGAATTAACGACGTTCGGACTTTTCGAGCGGGAAGACGACCTCATGGACTGGAAAATGGAGGTACACGTCCGTAC
>JAJAZB010000333.1 GCA_026785975.1 Cytophagaceae bacterium
GCGCTACCTGTCGCAACCCTTCTTCGTGGCCGAGCAATTTACGGGTCTGAAAGGTGCTCTGGTCAATATTGAGGATACCATCAAGGGTTTCAACATGATTATGGACGGAGAACTCGATCACCTGCCCGAAGCCGCCTTCAACCTGGTCGGGACGATTGAAGACGCCATTTCGAAGGGCGAAAAACTCATCGCCGAAGCAGCGAAATAATCAGTCGTTGCTCGATGTTCGTTGCCCGATGTTCGCAGAAACAGGCAACGAGCATCGAGCAACGAATATCGAACATCGACTATGCACATCGAAATCATCACACCCGACAAAAAAGTGTTTGCTGGCGAAGCCATTTCAGCAACATTTCCTGGCACCGAGGGGTCGTTTCAGGTACTCGACCAACACGCGCCGCTGGTCTCGACGCTGGGTCGGGGCGATGTCGTTGTTGACAGTGGCGCGGGTGGGAAACAAACGTTCACCGTGGATGGCGGCGTCGTGGAAGTACTCAATAATCAGGTACTCGTGCTGGCTGAAGCGGTGGTTTAGACGAACAGTATATTATTTTTGTAAAACCTCCAGGTGCTTTCATTGCGCTTGGAGGTTTTTTATTTTGCACAAAAAACAGGCTCCCATGAAATTAATCCTGACTTGGTTGTTGATGATTGGCTCAATCGTGGCTTTCGGTCAGCCACCGAGTGACTCGCTGAGCAAGGACGAGCGCTTTTCGAAGTATCTGGCCCAAAATGTACGGTTTCCGCAGGAAGCCATGCGGCAGGGTATCCTGGCAAAAGTTTACGGCGGATTCCGGATCGACGAGCAGGGCAACGTGCAGGATGTCGTTATTTTGAACCCGGAGAAAATTGGTTACGGATTCGAAGAAGTGGTGACGAGGGTTTTGAGGAAAATGCCCGTGCAACGCCCGGTTTACGCCGGAACGTATGCGGCAGTTTTTGATTTTGGGTTTAGTAGTGGGCCAAACAATTCCAATACGAAGTTGATAGCGGGAAAGCTACCCAGTGAATTTCTGGGTCAGCGCGAGATCGTTTCAGAAGTGGTAATCATTGGGGTTGAAGGGTTTCGCTAAATTTCGCTTTTAAGCAAATCACGATTGGTATCGTAAAAATATTTTGCCTGATTTATCCGAAAAATAAACACCGGTGGCACACGTTTGGTAAACTGAGGCTTTGCTGTTTTTTTCGCCATGAACCTTCGTATTGCCCTTGCCGGGCTTATTTTGCTCTTTTCTCTGACAGCCCGCGCGCAGGTCACCATCAATCCCCGGATCGACCAGTCGGCGAGCCAGGAAGTGCGCCTGACCCGCGTAGAATTGGCCGGACCCTACACCATTCTGACGTTTGAGTACCGCATTGGAGCGGGGCGGCGTCAGGCCACGCCGAACCTGCCGCCCGAATTGCGCAAATATTATCAGTACCTGGAATCCGAATATACCTCGACGATCAGTTTTAGGCGAGCCAGTCGGCTGGTCGTCAACGTGGGCGGCGGTACGCGTTCATTTCGGTTCATCAAAGCCCAGGGCATCCCGACCGACCCCGAACGCTTACAGGTAAAGCCCGGTGACGAGGGACAATTCCACGTTTATTTTGAGCGCCTCGAACCGGGTATGCAGGTTTTCGACCTGTTTGAGTGCCGTAGCGACGACAACTACACGTGCTGGAATTACACGGGGATTCACGTCAACAACCCGGCGACGCGCCGACGCCCGCCCCCACGGCCCAGGGTGGGACCCCCGATTGCCTCGCCTGCGCCTCCCGTTGCCGGTCGGCCGCGCAACACCGTGACCGGCCCGATTACGGTTAGCGGACAGATCTTCGACGCGGTGACCAAACAGGCCATCGATGCCAAAATCGTTTATCAGGCCAACGGTCGGGTCGCCGATTCAACGCGCACGATTCATAGCCTGGGTATTTACCGCCTGACGCTGCCGGGTGGTCAGTACAAATACACCGCTTCAGCGCCGGGCTACGAGGCGAGTAGTGAGGCGTTGGACCTGACTCAACCCGTGGGTTTGACGCAGGTGGACCGGGATATTTTTTTGAAACCTGTGGGACAAGCTGCCGTCATACCGCCCCCGGCTACGCCCAAACCGCCCGTGGCGAATCCCGACCAGCCACTCTCTGAAACGCCGCCGGTGGTGGGCCGGAAAGTTGAGCTGAAAAATGTGTTGTTTGAAGCGTCGAAAGCCGCCTTGCTATCTGATTCCTACGCAACCCTCGATGAACTGGCGCAGTGGATGAAAGACAATTCCAACGTGGAAATTCGCCTGGAAGGGCATACCGACCGCCTCGGTGACCCGCAGAGAAACCTGCAACTTTCCGTGGATCGCGTGGTGGCGGTGAAACGCTATTTGACGAATAAGGGAATTGCCGCCACCCGAATCCAAACCCGGGGCTACGGCGACAAACGCCCGCTCAGCAATGCTACCAGCGAAGAAGAACGCCGTAAAAACCGTCGGGTAGAATTTGTCATTGTGAAATCCTGAAACAGGCCTCGTTTCGACGCGCAACGCTTTCATTCAACATCGGAAGCGTTGCGCGTCGTATCTTTCTGCCTACACCCCTAAGCCATGCCCAGGATAATTACTCTCACCCTGAACCCCGCCATCGATAAAAGTACGACCGTGCCGGGCCTGTTGGCCGAACACAAAATGCGCTGCACGCCACCAAAATTTGAGCCGGGTGGGGGCGGGATCAACGTCACGCGGGCGTTGCGTAAACTGGGCGGGGAATCAACGGCGTTTTACCTGGCAGGCGGGTACTCCGGGCAATTTTTTACGGAACTACTCCAACGCGAAGGGGTTAACGCGCAGCCGCTGCCCATCGCACAACCAACCCGCGAAAACCTCATCGTTGTCGATACGGCGACCAACCAGCAGTATCGCTTTGGTATGGATGGCCCTCAAGTCAGCGAGCCGGAATGGCAACACGCCCTCGACGTGTTGAGCCAGCAAACAGCCGTCGATTTTCTGGTGGGTAGTGGGAGTTTGCCACCGGGTGTACCCACTGATTTTTACGGCAAACTGGCCAACGTCGCCCAAATCATCGGCGCGAAATTGATCCTGGATACTTCCGGCGAGGCCTTGAGGCAGGCCGTTGGGAAGGGAGTTTATCTACTGAAACCCAACCTGCGGGAGTTGAGCGCACTGGCTGGCGTGGAGGAACTGGAACTGGACGAGATCGATGACGCTGCCCTCGAAATCATCCGCCGGGGCGATAGCCAGATCATCGTCGTATCGCTGGGGGCGCAGGGTGCGTTGCTGGTGAGTGAAGACGTTGTGGAACACGTAAAAGCCCTAACGGTGAAAAAACGTAGTACCGTCGGTGCGGGCGACAGCATGGTGGCGGGCATGACGTTGGCCTTGTCGTGGGGCTGGCCCCTGCCCGACGTGGTGCGCTACGGGGTCGCCTGCGGGACGGCAGCGACGATGAACGCCGGCACCGAACTATGCCGCCCACAGGACGTGGAGCGGCTTTTTAGGAAGGTTTGAGGTTTGAATTCTTCAGCCCTTTTTCTCAAGCAATTCCACAATCTCTGCCGAAATACCAACTGACGAGAAGCCTCCGTCGTGATACAGGTTTTGCATCGTGACTTTTTTGGTCAGGTCCGAAAACAGCGTGACGACGTAATCGGCGCACTCTTCGGCGGTGGCATTGCCGAGGGGCGACATCCGGTTGGCATACTCAAAAAACGCGTCGAACCCGCTGATGCCCGTGCCCGCCGTGGTTCGGGTCGGCGACTGCGAAACGGTGTTGACCCGCACGCCTTTTTTCTTGCCGTAGCGATAGCCGTAGCTGCGGGCGATGCTTTCGAGCATGGCTTTGGCCTGAGCCATGTCGGTGTAGTCGGGGAACGAACGCTGGGCGGCGATGTAGCTCAGCGCCACGACCGAGCCACCTTCGGCGATAGCGTCGAGTTTCTCGGCGGTTTGCAGCATTTTATGGAGCGATAGCGCCGACACATCGAGGGCTTTGAGGTACCATTCGTAGTTGAGGTCGCCGTATTCGCGGTTTTTGCGAATGTTGGTACTCATGCCGATGCTGTGTAATACGAAGTCGATTGGGCCGCCAAGTACCTCCTGCGACTGCGTGAAGAGCTTCTCCAATTCACCCACTTCGGTGGCGTCGGCGGGGATAATTTCGGCCCCGCACTGCTCGGCCAGATTCTTGATGGCCCCCATGCGCATGGCGATGGGCGCGTTGGTCAGGGTAAAACGAGCGCCTTCTTCGTGGGCTTTGAGGGCCACTTTCCAAGCGATGGAGGCTTCGTCGAGGGCACCCGAAATGATGCCGCGTTTGCCATTCAATAAACCAAAAGACATGGGAATTTACGATTTACGAGGTACGAATTACGATTTTTGTCGGGCAAAGTAACGGGTTTTATCCACCTCCACCAACCCTATCCCGTTCGGGCCTTCGTTTAAATCGTAAATCGTACTTCGTAAATCGTAAATTCCCATGCTCCTTCGCCCTGCCACCGAAATGGATTTACCCGCCGTGTTGGACCTCTATCGAACCGCCCTCCAAGACCCCAAAATTCTTTCGCTGGAAAGCACCACGGCCCTTTTTCGGAAAATGCAGACCTACCCCGATTATACGCTTTTCGTGGCCGAAACGGATGCCGGAGTCATTGGCACCTTCGCTTTGCTCATCCTGGATAATCTGGGGCATTTTGGGACGCCGTCGGGCGTGGTCGAAGATGTGGCCGTGCGGCCCGATCAGCAGGGGCGGGGGATTGGCAAGGAAATGATGGAGTTTGCCCTGGCCCGATGCCGGGAAAAAGGCTGCTACAAACTAACGCTGTCGAGCAACCTGCGCCGGGCCGATGCCCACCGTTTTTACGAATCGCTGGGCTTTCGCAAGCACGGATTTAGTTTTTTGATGGAACTACCCATACAGTAAATTACGACTCATTTCTTGCCGCATTCACCCGCCGTAAAACTGATGATGCCCACGGCCTCAGCCTCACAAGCGTTGCCGTAGGTTTTGTTGTTGCAGCCGCAGACGGGGTCGTACTGCGTGGTGCAGATAGCACCGTTGTTGGCTTTCTCCTGACAATCAGGATCGGGCGAATCGGTACCGCAAGCCGTCAGGGCCAGCAGAGCCAGAAAAAGGAGGCGCGTTTTCATGATTTGAGTTGGTTTATTCATTCAACGAATTCCGGTGTCGATACTGAGGTCTGAGGGATCAATTTTCCTCGATTTCCTGCGGCTCAATCCGGTGAAAGACCCGGTTTTTGGGGAAATGGTTTAAATGACTTGTTTATTTTTTTCGTCGCAGCACTACGTTGTCACCTGCTTTACATTCTTCTGCAAAAATGATTCCGCTGCCCGCTTGTCCGTTGACGGTAAATGTTTGGCCTAAGCCGTGGGCCAGTTTCGACGCCCTACCCGCCAGACTTTTTCGGAGGTTTTGGGCGTAAAAAAACGCGGTGAGTTGGCCGCGTTTTTTTAAATTTTCGGGATTGCGGGAACTGTGGAAGACCTTCTGGATCAGGACAAGGTCTTCGTCCAGCAACTCATAGATGATCCGGTAAGGAGGAAAAATAATTTCCCGAATGGAATCAATCTCAAATTCAGGGACAACCCGGCCTACGCGGGGGAATTTCTCCAACAGGTCAGTTTTCGCGTACAGTAATTCGACGAGCCTGGACGCGTACGGAGGCGACTCCTCAGCGAGATATTCGGCCAGTTTTTCTACGTCGTCGGAGGCTTTCTCCGACCAGACTACTGTAGCCATTTTTTGAGTCGCTCTTTTACTTCCGCATGAGTGCGAAATCGGCCATCCCGGTATTGCTGACGCCCTTTTTCGACGGCTTCCAGGATGATGAGCCGGTCGATCAACTCATCGAGTTGAAACTGGTCGGGAAGTTTCTCCAGGATTTGGGTTACGAGTTCTTTTGTCATCGTGTTGCGGATTTGTCTAATTCAAAAGTAACTATTTTGTGGGAAATCCAGCCCTCAGGGTTTCAGCATCATCCGCCCCGTCGCCACCCGCTCGATGTCCGCCCGGTTCATCAACTCGGGCCGGGCTTCGCCCTTCGCGAACAGCTCCGCCTGGTCGGCGTAGTGCGGGCTGGCGCGGTTGCCCGACTGCCCCGTGGGCAGTACGCTGGTTCCGTGGGCCGGGTCGGCAAAATCGACGATTCGGCGCAGGGCGGGGCCGTATTGCACGGAGTAGTAGCCGGTTGAATCCACCGAAAAATCAAGGTTATTGAGGGTTTCGCGGCCACCCGGCACGGGCAGCGGCCCGACGTTGAAGTAGTTGGCCATGAGCGGCCCGGCCACGCTCAGCGGGTGTTTGTGGGTGAGCGTGTGTACATTCTGCCACTGCCAACCGGCGATGTCAGGGCCAAGTTGTTTCTCCAAATCGGCCACGGCGCGGCGGAAGGCCTGGGCCAGAATCCGGGCGCGGGTTTCTTTCTGCGGCGTGGCGACGTTGTCCCACCAGGGCGAGGCGTCGTTGCGCAGCCAGCGGGCCATGTTGCGCTTGAAACTGGGGACGTTCAGGAAGGTGTCGGAAAGCGTACCGCCCAGTTCATCGCGAATGCTGAGTTGGTAGAGGTGGTAGATAAATCGGTAGAAAATCGTGGGTTCCACGTCCGTCAGTTCGTGCGAGCCGTCCCAGTTCATCAGGCCATCGAAACTTTTGGACTGGTTCGGGTTGCTGGCATCGAGGCCGGGCTTCAACACGGGCAAAATATCTTTCAGCAGGGCGGGATACATGGGGTTCGTCACATCGTTGATGACCCGGCGAACTTCCTGGGGCGTCCAGTCTTTTTTGTCGGTAAAAAGCAGTTGCTCGATGCGCCGGGCGCGGTCGCCGGGTACGTAATAACCCGGCACGAGTCCCCCTCCCATGTCGGCTGGTTGGTTGTTGGCCGAATAAAGTACCCCGCGTTCGGGGTTCAGAATCTGTGGATTTTCGCTGAAAGGCAGCCAACCCGTCGGATCACTGGCTCCCGTCGAACCATCGAGGATCAGGTACGGCCTGACGCCCGCCGGTCGCCGGGGGAGTTTGGCGGCGGCCCACCAGGCAATAGTCCCGCTGGTGTCGCCCCACATGAAATTGAGGCCCGGCGCGTGAATTTTAGCAACGGCTGCCCCGGCCTGCGTCGCGTTTTTGGCGTGCGCTAATTCATAAAACGCTTCGATGGAGCGGCTGGGAAATTTGTAATACGTCCACCAGAGCGCGATGGGTTGCTGAGAAAAACCGGCTTTCAACGCTCCGTCCACGTCCTGAATCAGAATGCCGTGGCGGGATTCGCGGACCGTCAGGCGGACTTCGGCGCTGTCTTTCACCGGGATAATTTCTTCACGGGTCCGCAAGGTTTCCCAGTGATCCTTAAACCAAACCTGATTTGGATTGGCCGGATTGGGTTTTTCCCGGTAAAAATCCACGTCATCGTTCTCAAACATCGTCAGGCCCCAGCCGCCCGATTGGTTGTGGCCCAGTGCGCCAAAGGGCGTTCCGGCCAAAAAGTTGCCGTAAAAGTTAAAGCCGGGACAAACCAGGTGCGCCTCGTACCACACCGAAGGCTGGGCAAATCCAATGTGCGTATCGTTGGAAAGAATCGGTTTGCCCGACCTGGTTTTCCGGCCCGAAATCACCCAGCCGTTGGAGCCGTGAAAAGGCGGATAGGGGAGGCCGTTCTGGAGTTTGGTCAGCAATTCAGCGACGGGAAGCAGCGCCGCCGCCGCCCGCATCCCGGCCCTTTTTTCGGAAAGACTGACTGGGGCCTGGACGGGGATTTTTGGTTCATCGGCGGGCCAGTCGCCGTTCATATCCGCGAGATAGGCCGGGCCTAATTTTTCGAGAATAGTTGTGAAAACGGCCTCGGAACGGAAGGCTTCGGCAAAACTAAATCCCATGTAGCCCTGAATGATCTCGATGTCCTCGAGCGTGAAAGGCGTTTTTTCGATGCCCACCAGCGTGAATTCGAGCGGAGTTTCGCCGCGTTCAACGAAGGCGTTGACACCCCGGATGTACGCTTCGGCGGCCCGCACAAACGGGGCGTTGGGCTGGGTGCGGTACACGGAATCAATCGTGCGCCGGGCGTAATGCCGGAAACTGAGCGTGCGGAAAAAGCGGTCGGATTCGAGTGCCGGGGTGCCGAAGATCTCGGCCAGCCGCCCGTCGGCCAGGCGGCGCACGATTTCCATCTGAAACAGCCGATCCTGGGCGTGAACGTACCCGAAGGCGTAGAATAAATCGGCTTCGTTTTGGGCGTAAATGTGGGGTACGCCGTAGGTATCGTACAGCACTTCGACGGAATCCTGCTGGCCGGGTAGCTGAACGGTGGCGTTGAGATCGGGCGTTTTGCCCCGCAGCCAGAGCCAGCCAACGAGCGTAGTTACTGCGAGGAAAACCAGCAAAACAAGGACGAGGCGTTTGACGAGTTTCATGGAAGGAGAGGTTTTTTAACAAAAAGAAGTTTCGAAGCAGTTTATGATTTTGAAAAAGTACGCGAAGTCGAATCCGACGTTCAGTCGGACTACTTCAGAACAATGGTCAGACGGAACGTCGGATCTGAAATCCCGGCCAAGAGGAATTGTTTTTTTAAGCGAGACAGGGAAATCCTAGACAGCCACTTCTCCTGAAACCTTTCGCCAAGGTAGCCTTCTGTTGGGAAAGCCGCGTTTTTTTACTGCGGATTAGGCAATCCGCGATACAAGCTCACAACTGGTTTCCGTTCGCCGATCTGCTGTCGCCACATGGCGTAGTACAATCCCTTGGCCGCGACTAATTCGTTGTGGCTACCGGTTTCAACAATCCGGCCTTTTTCCAGCACGAAAATAGTATTGGCGTGCAGAATTGTTGAAAGCCGGTGGGCAATCAGGATGGTGATTTGCTCGTTGGGGGCCGACACCTGCCGCACCGTATCCGTAATTTCTTCTTCCGTCAGCGAATCCAGCGCCGAGGTTGCTTCATCGAAAATCAGCAGGCGTGGACGGCGCACCAGCGCCCGGGCAATCGACAGCCGCTGTTTTTCCCCGCCCGACATCTTCAGCCCGCCCTCGCCGATTTAGGTATCGAGGCCCGCCGATCCCACAAACACGATGGTTTTGAGGTAGTTCCAGAGAATGCGCATGGGTCGTAAGAACAGCTTGTTTGGTAAAAACAGCCGGTATGCGCAAAGGTTGGAAGTATTTACAGAGAGCCCGTTTAGGATTTTAAATTTGCCTGTAAAAATTCATTTTTTGTCATCCTGAGGAACGAAGGATCTCGTCAGGGGTACCAGGAACGCTGGCTTTGCTGGCAGGCCCTAACCAGATCCTTCGTTCCTCAGGATGACAAAAAATGAATTTTTGCGCGTCGGGTGAAGATGACGGTTGAGTGCGCTTACTCGTTCAGGGCTGGCCGTTGGCTCGGTTCACGATGGCGGGTTGTGCGCAGTACATCAGCCAGCATCCCACTCAACTCCGCCAACGAGGTGGGCTTGGTCATGAATTGCTCAGCGCCGTTGGCCAGGCAAAAGTCGGCATCCCCCTGGGCCGAAGAGGTGGTCAGGATAAACACGGGCAGGTCACGGCCAACGGGCGATTTTTTAGTTTGCACCAGCACGTCGCGACCGTGCAGCCGGGGTAGATTCATATCCAGAATCATCAGGTCAGGCCGTTCGGTGGTCGTTTCCAGGTAGGGCAGCACTTCGCTGCCTTTGGTCAGCGTCGTCAGCCGGGTGGGTACGGTTTGCTTGTCCAGGGCGAGGTTGAAAAACGCGATATCATCTTCGTCGTCTTCGACCAGCAGGATGTAGAGAGGCTGTTGCATGATGTTTTTGAGCAGGTAGGTAGGTAAGCAGGTAGGTAACAAACTTAGGGAAATAAGGTGTACTTTTATAGGTTATGCCTATTCAAAACCAGCTCGGACACACACTTAATGAATGAATCCTTAGCGGAACACATCGGTTTTTTGACGGGCGGCGGAGAAATGGGCGTGTTGATGCGCGCCACCGACTGGTCGGCAACGGCCGTCGGGCCGCTGGATCACTGGCCGCCAAGCCTCCGAACTTCCGTTAGTATCTGCCTCAATTCCCGCTTTCCAATCGTGCTGTGGTGGGGGCCGGAACTGGTCTTGCTTTACAATGACGTTTACCGGCAATTGATCGGCAACAAACACCCCAGCGCCCTGGGCCGCCGGGGGCGCGACGTTTTCCCGGAGGTCTGGCCTATTATCGGCCCCATGCTCAACGGCGTTCTGCTGGAGGGCGATGCCACCTGGTCGGAGAATCAGTTGCTGCCGGTGGACCGCAACGGCTATCTCGAAGAATGCTATTTTACGTTTTCCTACAGCCCCATCCGCGATGAGTCGGGCAGTATCGGTGGGGTGTACTGCGCCGTGACCGAAACCACCTCCAGCGTGATCGACGCCCGGCGGCTGCGGCTGTTGAGCGAGTTGGGCAGTCGTCTCAAAAACCAGCCAACGACCGGGGCGGTTTACGAACGGGCGGGGCAACGGCTGGCCGACAACCAGCCCGACTTCCCGTTTGTGAAACTCTACGCCATCGGCGGCCCCGAACAGAATCAGGCCAATCGCCTGGGCGCACCCGACCCCGTGTTTCCCGCCACGATCAACCTGACCACCATCGAGGCCACGGAATGGCCGGTGGCCGAGGTGGTTCGTACCGGCAAACCGCTCCGGGTAGACGACCTGCTCCGAATCGTAGGCGATGCCGACCGGTTTGGCTTGTTGCCGGGCGGAATCTGGAACCAGCCGGTCCATCAGGCATTGCTGGTGCCCGTGATGACCGCCGGGCAGGCGCGGCCCGATGCCGTATTGCTACTGGGGCTCAACCCGCACCTGCTTTTCGATGAAGCCTACGGGCAATTCTGCCAGCTACTGGCCGATCAGATCGGTACCGAAGTGGGCAACGTGCGAACATTGGAAACCGAACGCCAGCGCAACCAGGCCCTTCTGGAACTGAACCAGGCCAAGACGCAATTTTTCAGCAATGTCAGCCACGAATTCCGCACGCCACTGACGCTGATGCTGGGACCGGTGGATGAATTGCTTGGCGAAACCGACGATCCCCTAAACGCCACTCAACGGGAGCAGGCCGGGGCCATCCAGCGCAACGCGTTGCGGCTGCTCAAACTGGTCAATACGCTCCTGGATTTCAGCCAGATTGAAGCCGGACGACTGCAACCTAATTTGGAATGGGTGGATTTGGGCGAACTAACCACCGACCTTGCCAGTAGTTTCCGTTCCACGATTGAGAAAGCCGGGATGCAGTTGGTGGTGAATTGTGCTCTGTTTCGCCGACCGATGATTGCCGACCGCGAGATGTGGGAGAAAATTGTCCTCAACCTACTTTCCAATGCCTTCAAATTTACCCACACCGGCGAAATCCGGGTGACCTTAACCCAAACCAACGACGAGGCCGTACTGACCGTCGCCGATACGGGCATCGGGATCGCCCCCGACGCCCTGCCCCGCATCTTCGACCGCTTCCACCGGGCCACGGCCCACGCAACATCCGTTGGGGCAACATCCGTTGGGGCAACCTCCGTTGGGGGACGTACTTCCGAGGGGAGTGGCATTGGCCTGGCCCTGGTCAATGAATTAGTCGAACTGCATGGGGGTACCATCACCGCTGAAGGCGAGCTGGGCCGGGGTAGCGTGTTTACGGTTCGCCTGCCAACGGCTTTACCCGCCAAACTGACGGCCCCGGCAAATGGGTCGGTGTCAGCCAGTTCGCCGACGCGCCGGGATCAGTTTCTGGCCGAAGCCAGTTCGTTTGCAACCGCGACGGAGCCGCTACCAGTCACGGCAACGATGCCCGGCGTGGATACGCCGAATGGTGTTTCGAAACTCCGCGTCTTGCTGGCCGACGACAACGCCGATATGCGGGCTTACGTGAGCCGGTTGCTGGCTCCCCATTACGCGGTCGAGGTCGTAGCCGACGGGCAGGCCGCACTGGAGGCCATTCGCCGACAGCAACCCGATTTGTTGATTTCGGATATCATGATGCCCCGGCTCGACGGGATCGGATTGCTCCAAACCCTAAAAGCGGATACCACCACCGCCCGGTTGCCGGTCATGCTGCTTTCGACCCGGGCGGGCGAAGAAGCCACCATCGTCGGCTACGACGCCGGAGCCGACGATTATTTGGTCAAACCGTTTTCGGCCAATGAACTACTGGTGCGGGTGCGGGCCCAGTTGAAACTCGCCCAGGTCCGGCAGGAGGCCGATCGCAAACTGCGCGGTTTGCTGCAGCAGGCTCCGGTGGCCATTGCCATTCTCGAAGGATCGGACTTCGTTTACACCCAGGCCAATGATTGCTACCTGGCCCTGGTAGACCGGCCCAACGCCGCCGACCTGGTTGGCAAACCGGTGCTCGACGCGCATCCCGAACTACGCGGGCAGGGTATCGAATCGCTCCTGCTCAACGTGATGCAAACCGGCGAACCCTACCTGGCTAAGGAAGCATCCTATCAGTTGATTCGGAGCGGCCAATCCGTGTTGACGTATTTTAATTTCGTTTATCAGCCGCTGCGCGAGCCGGACGGACGGGTGACGGGCGTTGTGGTCGTAGCCAGCGAGGTGACGGAGCAGGTGCTGGCCCGCCAGAAAATCGAAGAGCGCGAACAGGAACTGCAAAACTTCTTCGAGCAGGCTCCCGTCGGATTTGCCATTGTAGGGCGCGAACCCGATTTTAGGTTTCGGATCGCCAACGCCGTTTACGCCGAACTGGTGGACCGGCCGCTGGATGATATTTTAGGGAAATCCTTGTCGGAAGTGCTGCCTGAAATCAAGGGGCAGGGCTTCGAAAAATTACTGACGCAGGTGCTCACAACCGGCGTTCCCTTCATTGCCCGCGAAGCCCTAATCGGTTTAACCAGAAAGGGCGTATTCGAGTCGCTGTATCTTGATTTTATGTACTACCCCGTGCGTGAACCGGGGGGCGACATCACCGGCGTGATGGGCTTGATTGTCAACGTGACTCAGCAGGTGATTGCCCGTCAGCAGATTGAAGTGAGTCGGCGACAGTTGCAGAATCTTTTTGAACAGGCTCCCGTGGCCATTGCCATTCTGCGGGGGGGCGATTTTGTGGTCGAACAGGTCAATTCGGATATGAGTACTATCTGGAACCGAACGACGGAGCAACTTCTGGGCCGTCCGATCTTCGAGGTGCTGACCGAAGCCGCCGGGCAGGGCTTCGAGGAACTATTGATCGGGGTGCTGCAAACGGGGGTTGCTTTTGTGGGCACCGAATTGCCGGTTACACTCCTCCGCAACGGAAAGGCGCAACCCGTGCGGGTTAATCTGATTTACAAACCGCTGCGCGAGATGGACGGCCAGGTGACGGGCATCATGGTCGTCGCCAGCGACGTAACGGAACTGGTGCTGGCCCGGCAGTTGGTCGAGGAAGGCAACCGGCAATTCCGGCGACTGACCGACCTGGTGCCCCAAATTCTCTGGACCGCCCAGCCCGATGGCTACCTGGATTACTACAACCAGCCCTGGTACGACTACACCGGCTTCGAGGAGGGCTACGGGGATCAAAGCTGGATTCCGATTTTGCACCCCGACGATGTGCAGATGTGCGTCGATACCTGGTATCACTCCGTCCAAACCGGTAAGCCGTATCAGATCGAGTACCGTTTTTTGGACCGGCACAACCCCGGTACCTACCGCTGGTTTATGGGCCGCGCCATGCCCATGCGCGACGAAACCGGCGCTATCACCAAGTGGTTTGGCACCTGCACCGACATTAACGACCAGAAAATCCAGTCCGGGTATTTAGAGCAGGTCGTCAACGAACGGACGGAATTGTTGCGGCAGTCGAACGCCAATTTGGAACGCTCCAACTTCGACCTGATGCAGTTTGCCTCGGTGGCCAGCCACGACCTCAAAGAACCCCTGCGCAAGATTCAGACCTTCTGCAACCTGCTGACCGAAACGCTCGCCGACCGCTTAGACAAGCGTGAGCACGAACACTTCGAGCGGATCATTCGCGCAGCGGCCCGGATGCAGGCCCTGGTCGATGACGTGCTACAACTTTCCAAACTCGCCAAAGCCAACCCCCACTACGAGCCGGTTGACCTGAACGAGGTCATCGCCCGGATTCAGGACGACCTGGAAATCACCATCCGCGAGAAGGGGGCTACGTTCCGGGTCGGGCCGTTGCCAACGGTCGAGGCCGTGCCGGGGCAAATGCACCAATTGTTTCAAAACCTCATCAGCAACGCGATCAAATTTAGTGGAGGTCGTCCGCCCGTGGTCACTATCGAAGTCGCACCCGACACCCCCGAACGACAGGAGGACCTGAATCAGCCCAAAACCGATTACGTGACCCTGTCCGTGCGCGACAACGGCATCGGGTTTGAGGAGCAGTATCAGGAAAAAATATTCGGTATGTTTCAGCGGCTACACGGTCAGGAGCGTTACAACGGCACGGGCATCGGCCTGACCATCTGCCGCCGGATTGTCGAGAATCTCCACGGTTCCATCACGGCGGAGGGAAGACCCGGCGAAGGCACCACGTTCCGGATTGCGTTACCCCTGCGGCAACGAGCCATCAGTGAAGAATGAATAATGCGAATCAAGGGTTGAAAATGGGCAAACGTAGCGAGTGAGTAAGTTTGTAGAATGCTACAACTACAACTCATTACCCTCTACGACTACGTTTGCCGGTGCTATGATACCTACCCCGCCCTGCATTACCAAAGACAGAGTACCCATTACCGCCCCGACTTTACCGATCAGGAACTGATGACGATCCATCTCTTTGGCTTGACC
>JAJAZB010000334.1 GCA_026785975.1 Cytophagaceae bacterium
AAGAAACCGGAGAAACCGCCCATGTCGAACGATTAAATAATACGATTCGACAGAGATTCAGTCGGTTGGTTCGCAAAAGCCTTTCTTTTTCAAAAAAAGAATATATGCTTAACCTTCATTTTAAACTTTGGGCGTACTACTGCAATTTATAAATTGCTGCCACATCAACTGTTTAGTTCCACTACCTAATCTTGCTTTCGGCGATTTTGATCCAATTACTGGTACTATCAGCTACTCAATCGTTTCGGACAACGAAGATGGACAGAAAGTATTGGCCACCATAGCAGCTATTACGCTGGTGTTCCTCCGTAGCAAGCCCGGCACGGGCGTTTATGCGGAAGGTAGCACTCTCACACGTACTCGTTTGTATAAAATGGAATTGGGTCATCACCTCAACAAGCTTCCCGACCATCTGGAGGCGTTCGGTCGATCTGGAACTGGCTGGGAACCCTTCCTCGAAATAAAAACTACGAGGCCTTGTTGGTCAAATGGAAATGATTCACCAATTTTCTACTGTGGAAACCAAATCGACCCGCCGACGCAAGCCTGTGTCTTATTTGCCGGAAGACTTTAAACTTGACCCTACCCTGGTCAACCGCTATCCTGATGCGTTATTTGCTGAAAAGCACACTCAGGCAAACGAAAATCTCAAAAAGCACGGCTTGCCGGGAAAGGTGAAAGACGGGGAGTAGGCTGATGTGGCAGAAGTAGATTGTCGTAAAAGCTCCAGATTACATATTTTAACCAGTTGTTGACAAGCATCGTTGTACAGTTTTAAAGACATACCTCTTTTCTTTAAACATGAAAATTCAAGCATAAGAATTAGATATTCCTGAAGGCCGTGAAATGCCTGACGGATATATTGGACTTTCCCACAATACGCATATTCTCTCAAACTTACCAACGATAGTGAAGCTCGTTGTGACGTTGAGTTGCATATCGACGGGAAACATGTGGGTACTTGGCGGGTTGGATATAAAAGTTCTGTACTTATAGAACGCCCGGTTCATGATACTGGTCGGTTTACATTTTACCGCGCTAACACCCTTGAGGCAAGTAAGGCTGATATTTCAGTTACAACCCAATCCGGCTTAATTAAAGCGGTTTTTAAGCCAGAAAGAGATGAATATGAATCCGCCACTGAATTAGTGTCAAGACTTCAGGCTGGTGCTACTGGTCTGTCTGGCTTTAGCGATCAAGAATTCAAGTCGGTTGAACCTCTCGATTATGATTCATCGGCTTTTGTGACGATTAACCTTCGTCTTGTTTGTATAGACTCCGAACCTCGTCCGCTTTTTCCCAGAAGCAATGCTGTTCCTCCTCCTGTGGAGTAAAATCGTGGTTCCAGTAGTTCCTGCCCTTGCCCTGTTCTCCGTGGTTTTTAACCAGCAAAGACTTGTCTGACATTGCAAATGCTGGATTCCAAATTCCGATAGTTTGCAATTTTCCTTCCGCTGCCCAAACATCCCCAACCGCCTCATTTCTCCCCAAATCAAATTATCTTTACGACCTTGTGCTGGCGCGAGCAAAGCAGCACAATCGTACTATGACTACTCCCGAACCGGGTATTTCCAAAACCTACCAACCTCAGGAAATCGAGGCGCACTGGTACGCCTACTGGCTGAAACACAAGCTGTTTGCTTCAAGTCCGAACCCCGATAAAGAGCCGTACACCATCGTCATTCCGCCGCCCAACGTAACGGGAGTGTTGCACATGGGCCATATGCTCAACAACACCATCCAGGATATTCTGATTCGGAAAGCCCGCATGGAAGGCAAGGAGGCACTTTGGGTACCCGGCACTGACCACGCCTCTATTGCCACCGAGGCGCGGGTCGTGGCGATGTTGAAAGAAAAAGGGCTGAGCAAGCAGGACGTAGGCCGGGAGAAGTTTCTGGAATACGCCTTCGAGTGGAAAGAAAAATACGGCGGTATTATCCTCGACCAACTGAAAAAATTGGGTGCCTCGTGCGATTGGGATCGTACCCGCTTTACCATGGACGAAACGTACTACGATTCGGTGATGGACGTGTTTGTCCGGCTTTACGAAAAAGGCCTGATTTATCGCGGCGTTCGCATGGTCAACTGGGACCCGCAGGGCAAAACTGCCTTGTCGGACGAGGAGGTAATTTTCAAAGAGGTTCAGACGAAACTCGTTTACATCAAGTACCCGGTGGTGGGTGAAGAAGGGTATGTGACCATTGCCACCGTCCGCCCCGAAACCATCATGGCCGATGCCGCCATTTGCGTCCACCCCGACGACGAACGGTACAAACACTTACACGGTAAAAAAGTACGTATCCCGCTGATTGATCGCGAGATACCTATCATTACCGACGAGTACGTGACGATGGATTTTGGTACGGGCGCACTGAAAGTAACTCCGGCACACGACCTCAACGATTACGCACTCGGGCAGAAACACCGGCTGCCGGTTATCGACATTTTGAATGATGACGGGACGCTCAACCAGCAGGCACAAATCCTGGTTGGCCAAGATCGTTTTGCCGCCCGCAAAGCGATTATTAAACAATTGGAGGAAGCAGGGTTTCTCGAAAAAATAGAAGATTACAAATCGAACGTAGGCACGTCGGAGCGCACGGGGGCGGTCATCGAACCCAAACTTTCGATGCAGTGGTGGCTCAAAATGGACGAGATGTCGAAGCCCGCCCTGGAAGCGGTGATGACGGACGACGTGCAACTCATCCCAGCCAAATTCAAAAATATGTACCGCAGTTGGATGGAGAACGTCCACGACTGGTGCATCAGTCGGCAACTTTGGTGGGGGCAGCAAATACCGGCTTTTTACCTGAAAGACGGCACGATTATCGTCGCCAAAACCAAGCGCGAAGCCCTACGCAAGGCCCAGCGCGATTATCAGTTGTTTGCACTGACGGAACAAGATTTGGAACAGGACCCCGACGTGCTCGATACCTGGTTTTCGTCATGGCTCTGGCCGTTTGGAGTTTTTGATGGTTTGCAAAACCCTAACAATGAAGACGTTCAGTTTTACTACCCGACTAGTACACTCGTCACCGGGCCTGATATTTTATTTTTCTGGGTAGCCCGGATGATTATGGCCGGGTTTGAATTTCGAGGCGAAAAACCATTCAGCACGGTCTACCTCACGGGTATTGTGCGGGATTCCAAAGGCCGTAAAATGTCGAAATCGTTGGGGAATTCACCCGATGCTCTCGACCTGATCGAGCGTTTTGGGGCCGATGGGGTACGTACGGGTTTGCTGTTTTCGGCACCGGCGGGCAACGACTTGCTTTTCGACGAAAAACTCTGCGAACAGGGTCGGAATTTTTGCAACAAAATCTGGAACGCATTCCGGTTGGTGAAGGGCTGGGAGGTCAATAATGACCAGTTGCCAGTACCCAGTAACCAATTAACTATTGCTTGGTTTGAGTCGAAATTCAATGCGACGCTGGCCGAAATGCTCGACCACTTCAGTAAGTTCAGAATTTCGGACGCGCTCCACGCGGCTTACAAACTAATCTGGGATGAATTCTGCTCGAATTATCTGGAAATTATCAAACCGGAATTCGGGCTGCCCATCGACCCCGATACCTACGAAACCACCGTTCATTTCTTCGAGAAATTAATGGCACTGATGCATCCGTTTATGCCATTCATCACGGAAGAGATTTGGCAAAATCTTCGGCTGCGAGCCGAGGGCGAAAGCTTGTGCCGGGCTGAATACCCCGTTGTAGGTCAGGTAGACGAGCAATTGCTGGCTGATTTTGAAATCTGTTTTGAAGTCATTTCTAAGGTTCGGGAAATTCGTAGTTCAAAAGGTCTTTCGCCAAAAATTGAATTGCCGCTATCCGTGAAAACCACAACGCCCGATCGCTTCCCGCCGTTGCAGGGGATTATTCAGAAACTGGCGAATACGTCAGCCTTAACGATTGTCACGGAGGAGGTCAACGGGGCAACGGCGTTTATGGTGAAATCGGATAAATTCTTCGTTGAATTGGCCGAGGAAATTGACGTGAAAGCCGAGATCGAACGTTTATCGAATGAAATCAGCTACCAGCAAGGTTTCCTAAAATCGGTGGATGCGAAGTTGGCCAACGAAAAATTCGTTCAGAACGCCAAACCCGATGTGGTTGAACGCGAGCGCCAGAAAAGAGCCGACGCCGAGTCTAAAATACAATCTTTGCAGGAAGCCTTAAACCAATTGACGAAGTCGTAAGCACTACCATTTTAACCATGAAAAAAGCCTTTTTTCTACTGCTGATTCTGGCCACTGGCCTGAGCGTATCTGCGCAGGATATGTACCTGGAATACAAAATGAGTGGCCCCCTGACGGGCATTACGCGTATGTACACCTCGACATCGGGCGTACGCACGGAAGCCGACATGAATATGCCCGCTGTGGGGCCGATAAAAAACGTGGTCATTATGCCCGCCAGTAAGCCAAATACGGTAATTACGATTAACGACAAAGCAAAGACGTACACCGAAACAACGACTAAACCATCCGACGTGCCCGCGATGCGCTACGAGGTGAAAGTCGTGGGGAAAGAGAAAATCAAACAGTACGATTGCGTTCATGCGGTCGTCACCGTCGACGGAAAACTGGCGATGGAGATGTGGACGAGCAAGGATATTCCGGGCTATGAAAGCCTGATCAAACTGGCAAAAACCAGTAACACAGTGGGGTCAGAGGGCCTCTACAAACAACTCGAAAGCAAAGGAGCCATGGGAATGATGGTGAAAATGAAGACTAATGCCGGAGCGAATAGCCTGATGACTGAACTGGTGAAAGTTGAGAGGAGGGCCAATCCCGCGCGTCTGTTTGCCGTTCCGGCGGGGTACAGCAAAAGTGCTGAGTTCGATCCGGGCCAAATCAAAAATATGACGCCCGCCCAACGCCAGAAGTTGATGGAGGAGATGCAGAAGAAGTACAGTAAACCGTAATTCGCTTCAAGGCAGGAAGCCTGCCGCAAATGTATTTCGGCAGGCTTCCTGCCTTGAAGGACTGAGCACCGGAAAGCCGTATATTTGTCGTCCGTTTCAGAAACCTAACCCGATCATATTCAGTCGGTAGTCAGCAACAGGCCAATAAATCCCTGTCGCATCTCAAAAATACCCGCTGTCAACGACCAACTTATGTCTTGGTTTACCCGAAAAGATAAAGGAATTCAAACGCCCACCGAAGCCAAACGTGAGGCACCCGATGGGCTTTGGTACCAGTGCCCCAACTGCAAGAAAGTTACCCACACCCGCGAACATCGCGCTTTGGCCTGGACTTGTCCGCATTGCAATCATCACGAGAGAATCGGTTCAGCGGATTATTTTTCGCTGCTGTTTGACGAGAACCAGTTCAGTGAACTCGATGCCAACCTAACTTCTGGCGACCCGCTGCACTTTGTAGATACCAAGAAATACCCGGAGCGGATTCGGGCGACCGAGAAAAAAACGGGTTTGAAAGACGCCGTGCGTACCGGCTTCGGACGCATGAACGACCTCGACGTAGTCATTGCCTGCATGGATTTCGCCTTCATCGGCGGTTCGATGGGGTCCGTTGTGGGCGAGAAGATTGCCCGGGCCATTGATTACGCCCTGGCCCACAAAATTCCTTTTGTGATGATTTCGCGGTCAGGAGGGGCGCGAATGATGGAAGCTGGTTTTTCGCTCATGCAAATGGCCAAAACCTCCGCTAAACTGGCCTTGCTCGCCGAAGCCAAAGTGCCCTACATTTCGCTGTTGACGGATCCGACGACAGGCGGCGTGACAGCTTCTTACGCCATGCTTGGCGATTTCAATATTGCCGAACCGGGGGCGTTGATTGGCTTCGCCGGGCCGCGCGTTATTCGCGAAACCATCGGTAAAGACCTGCCCAAAGGCTTCCAGAGCGCTGAATTCGTACTCGAACACGGCTTTCTCGATTTCATCGTCGATCGCAAAGACCTGAAAATGAAATTGAGTGGTCTGTTGGAAATGCTGCGTTGAGTGGACAAAAAATAGAGG
>JAJAZB010000335.1 GCA_026785975.1 Cytophagaceae bacterium
GGCGTACAGGGTTCATAGAAAAATAGAGCAGTTGAACGTAAATAAATACCCACGGTTCCAACCAAAAAGCCCTAATTGGTGTCTTAGTAAAAAACAGTTTACAACCATGAAAATCTGGCTTTTATTCCTGACGTTGGCCTGCCTGACGGCTTGCCAAAAAGATCGCGACGAACCCGTCAATGCGGTCCTCGCTGGAGAGTGGCGCTACGTGGGCACCTTTAGCCACCTCGCCGATTACCGTTGCTTTGTGTGCCCGGGTTTCGATTACAATACGGCCCCAACCCTAAACATCAACGCCTTGGGGGGGCTGTCGGGAAAGTCGGTCATCAATCAATATTCAGGTTCGTACCAGGCCGCGGATAAGGATACGATACGCGCTGAATTTTTGCGGGGCACGTTTAGTGTAAAGAGACTCTCACAAACGAAAATTGCCGGAACGCCAGCCCAGATGCAAATCGAAAACGAGTATTTTGACAAATTACAGAAAACAACCAATTATTACATCGGGCGGACTGAACCGCAGTACCTGAATCTTTCACTAAATCAGGCTAAAAACCACCTGTACCTCTATTTTGTCCGAAAAAAATAACCTCACTGGCTGAGGCTGAGCGACTCACTCTCCCGACGGAATGGGCAGGGCTTGAAGCACTGGTATCGGACGACCAAAATTGGGGGTACCATCGGTTTTCCAGATAAATTTTTGCATCCGGGGCGACCGGAAATTGCGGCAATCCTGACCGGAAAGGGGGTTGGCGTGGTAAATGATCCAATCCTCAGTGCCATCGGGCGATTGAAAAAACCCGTTGTGCCCCGGTCCGTGAGCGCCTCCTTCGGAATTCTTGGCGAAAACCGGTGTCGGAGATTTTTTCCAGGCTTTCGCATCGAGCGGCTCGCCGCCCGCGTCGAGGGTCAGCAGGCCCAGCGCGTAGTCGTCCGTCCAGCAGCCGCTGGCCGAGTAAACCAGAAACAGGCGACCGTTTTTTTCAATATCTCAGGTCCTTCGTTCACCGCCGGAAGTCCCCCCCCGAGCCAATGGTTTCCCAGGCAAATTCGGGCGAAGAAAGCAGCATACGCGGCCCGGTGAGCGTCCACGGATTTGCCATTTCGCAGATATAAATTTGTTGCGTAATGTCGCTGGCGCGGCTATACCCCGACCAGATCAGGTAGCGTTTGGCGTTGTGTTCAAACACGCTGGCGTCGATGGCCCAAAAGTTTTCGGTGGGGTGGTAGATCCGGCCCTTGTCCGTCCAAGTGCCTTGCAGCGGGTCAGGCGACGGGTTTTCCAGCACGAACGACCGTTGTGTACCCAGATCGCCACTCGAACCGGCGGTGTAGTAGAGGTACCATTTTCCGTCGAGAAAATGCAACTCCGGTGCCCAGATATTCTGGCTGTTGGGACCCGAGGCCGGGGGTGTCCACACGACTTTGGCCTCGCCGCTACCCACTCGACTCATGCGCGGTGTTTTCCAAAAGCGAAATGTTCCGGGTGGTGGTGTTCGTGTAGAAATAAAATCCGTTGCGGCGGGTCACCCAGGGGTCAGGCCCGGAGTTTTTGAGCGGATTCGTAAAGGTCGTTGCCGCCGGATTGGGCATCAGAACTGGGTCGGGGCGGGATTGCCCACAGGCACTGAGAGTCAATGTATTGAGGAGCCAGAAGGTGAATTTTTCATGGAAACAGGCGTTTTTAGCGGGTTAGTTCAGCGTTTAGGCAACGGGCTGCGTCTAACGAATAATCGGCAATTGCCCCCCACAGGCCGCAGGGCAACTTCGAGCAGCAACTGCGAGGAGTTGCTGAAGCTGATGAAAAATTGAAGAAGCCGACTATTCATACGGTGAGGTTTTACCACTAAAAGGGGCGCAACGAAAAGTTTATCCCTCGTTTTTTAAAAGTTTGGAAAACTGAGATGGAAAGGCTGGCTGCCGACTTTCTTCATTCATGGAACAAAAGGCATCGTTTCAAAAATATAGATCAGGGCAGCTAATCAATGCGCAAAATCGATTTGGTAAATACTCGGCCACATTTTGCCGGTTACGTAAATTTTCCTACTAATTGAGTCGTAGGCGATTCCATTCATTTCGAGCGAGTTAGGGTGTTTTTGTTTGGCATCAGCCGCTAATGAGCCAAGATCAATTTTTCCGAGTACTGCTCCGGTGTTGGGGTCTATTTTTACAATGTTGTTTGTCGACCAGACATTCGCGTAAATGTATCCCTTGATGTATTCCAATTCATTAAGTCGATCCAATAATAATCCGTTTTCGGTGACGCTCAATGTCTTAATGGATTGCAAACTCACTGGATCAATAAACGTCAGATTTTGGGTGCCGTCACTCATAATCAATGCCTTGCCATCGGTGGTTAAACCCCATCCTTCGTTGTTGCTGAAACTAAACTCTTTTATTTTCTTGAACGTCTTCGCGTCGTAAATAAAACCAACTTTGTTTTTATAAGTAAGCTGATAAAGTTTATCGTTTAAAAAGACGGTTCCCTCACCAAAGTATTTTTTTTCTAACTCGCCCTTCTTGTCAATTTTCCCAGTTTTTAAGTCAACTATTCCGAATAGCGATTTGGTATTTGGCAACTCGTCGGGTGAGCCAGTGCTCTCAAACAAAAGCCCATTGTGGATACTTAATCCTTCGGTAAAAGACGTGGTGTCGTGGGGAAAACTGTTTTTTACGGCGTAACCTATGATAGGAATAGTTGGCGGGAAAGAAGAAGTATCCGTCTCGGTTTTGGACGAATTATTATTGCAACTAATAAAAAGGGAAATGATAAAAATGCAGGGCAGGGTACTTCGCATTCGGCAAAATTGTTTGAGTTTATTCTATCATTCGGGTGCATTTCAACTTAGTCGCTTCCCCACTAACTCCCGTAAATCGTTTTCTCCAAAAATTCATTACGAAATTTGCCTTTCGGGTCGAACTGTTGAACCAGTTTTCGGAAATCAGGTAGCCGTTCGTAGCGTTTGGCCAACTGCGCGGGCGTCACCGTAAACAGTTTGCCCCAGTGCGGGCGCACACCAAACGGGGCCAGTTCTTTTTCAATTACGGGGAGCAATTTCCGAACGGCGGGCCAGTCTTGTTTCCAGGTAAAATGAATGGTTACGCTGGGCTGTTGGTAGCACGGACTCATCCAAAACTCGTCGGCGGCGATGGTGCGGATTTCGGAAATCATCAGGTGCGGCCCCACCTGGTCACGGAGGCGCTCTACGGTGAGAATGGCTTCGACCGCGTTCCGACGCGGCACGAAGTACTCGGATTGCAACTCCTTGCCGCTGCTGGGCGTGAAACCCATGCGGAAGTGCGGCAGACGCTCGAACCAGGGGCCGGGTACGCCCAGTTGCTCGGTGCAATTTTCGGCGGAAAGTTCGGCGATGGGGTGGAGGTTACGCGTGGCGGCTTTCGCCCCAAAATAGTCCGCTGGGGCCGACATCATACTAGTCTCGACGCGACGTTTCACCCAGACTTCGCTGAAATTGCCCCGCTGCCAGTCGGTGAACAGGCTAACGCTGTATCCGCCCGACATGATAGCCTCGAAATGGGCCTTCAGGCTCTCCATCGGCAGGTTTTCGTACACGTGTTGGGTTACCTGAAACGTGGGCTGCACATCGAGCGTGACCTGCGTGACCACGCCCAACGCCCCGAGATGGACAACGGCCCCACGAAACGTGTCTCCGTCTTTTTCGCGGGAAAGCCGCACCGTTTCGCCGTTGGCCGTGATGAATTCAAGGGCAGAAACCGCCGTGGCGAGGTTACCATTGCCGACGCCCGAGCCGTGGGTGGCCGTGGCGATGGCTCCGCCGATGGAAATATGCGGCAGCGAGGCGAGGTTATGCAGCGCAAAACCCCGCGCGTGGAGCAACGGACTCAATTGCCCGTACTTCATCGCCGACCCGACGGTGACGGTTTTCGCCCCGGCATCGAGTGAAACAAGGCCGTCGAGGCCCTTGAGCGAAAGCAGGTTGTGGGTGCTGTCGGCAATGCCGTTGAAGCAGTGCCGCGAGCCGAGCACCTTCAGGTTTTCGTACTTCCCGACGAGTTCCCGCGCCTGCGCCGCCGAACTGGCCTCGTGCAGCCGGTTGGTGCTGTACGTGTAATTGCCCGCCCAGTTTTTGAGCTTGTCGTCGGCGGCCCAACCGGTCAGGGGAGCAAGCACAGGCCCAGCGGCCAATGCCGTGGAGAGTTTGAGGAAGGTGCGTTTTTTCATGGTTAGAGGTGGAGTTTGGATTTTTTTTTACAGTCACGCATTTAAAAAAATCAAATAAAAATTCTTAAATCTACTTTCTTCATTGCTTCTCTTACATATTCCAGACTTTGTTCATCAGTCATTTTTAATATTGAATGTTTATAACCGCTTTTCGCTAAAATCTGTACTACTTCTCTGACCCAATAACTCATACTCATCTGAACGATGTCTCCTTGAATTGCTTTTGCGAGTTTTAATACGACTTTTTTCGCCAATTCGATCCACAATAACCAGGGTATTCATAAAATGCAGAATCCTTCCATAGGTCATCTCCCGCTCGAAACGAGAAACTTTATCTAAAGAAATCTCAGAATTGCCGGAACCAATAAAACCAATATCAAATCGTATTCCAACTCCTGGCTTAATCAGCAGTTTAGCATCACTTTCACGTTTGTCTTCGCGCTGTGACATCCAAAAAACTTTATCCGATTTACTTGATTGTTTTGGGTTTATTTTTGTAAACCCAAGAATTGTTAGCAATGATCCTAAAACAAATTTTTCAAACAGTTTGCCGTAAATTGATTTTTCGGAACCTCTGATTGTCAAAGTTTGTGCCCCTATCGCCACGAAAAGAAATAATATACTTTGCCAATCAAGACTTATTTCTTGTTTTTGAAGTTTCAAGGTGCCCGTTAATTTACCAAAATCAATCTCAGTATTTTCAGTTGATTCTTTCAATGCTACATTTAGTTCTTTTAAATACCTTTTCAATTCGGCATTATCATTTCCTCGTAATATATTTTGAATTCCTTTTTCGGTTAGTCCAATCAACCAGGTTAAATACAACCGCTTATCTTTCGATAACTTTGAATTATTGAGTTCATCAGCAATAAGTTCGGGCGCTTTTTTAATAAAATCAGGGAATATACTTGATGCTGTCAAGAACGTCGACAACATCGCAGCATTTGAAATCATCAAACGACGACGAGTAAGGCCTTCGGTTAAGGCTCGCAGATTTTCTCCACAAAGAACTGAAATAACTACTTCTTTAACAGCTTCTTCCCCGATACGATCGATTAACTCTTTTCCTTGATAATTCGATAGTTTAGAGCCAATTTTGGGAACACAATCAGAAACTTGCTTTTTCATCACTTAGAACAGAAACAATTTTGAAGAAGGGGATTCGACGTTTATCCAGTTCACATCACTTGCTTTACTCTGAAGCCAGGACTCGACCTGGTTTTTCAGAATTTCCATGTAATCAACACTCAATTCAAAAAGCACAAATCTTCTATTGAGCCTGACTGATGCCTCACCAACGGTTCCGGTACCAGCAAATGGGTCTAAAACAACGTCATTTTTAAAGGAATAGTAAGTAATGACTTTTTCAGCGAGTTCAACTGGAAAAACTGCCGGATGGGTTTTATGGAAAGCCGGGTGTATTTTCCAAAGATTAGTTTTTTCATAACCATCTTCTATTTTTGATTGTTGTAAAATTTTCGGGTCAGCATTTTTGATATGCCAATCAATTAACTTATCTGTTTTTTTTCGATACACTAAAATGTACTCCGTAACGGGTACTGCTTTGTACTGCAAAGGATTTCGATCAGCGGCAAATCTTCGGCCTCGACCTGTTGCCCAACCAGCCCCTTCTGGCTTTACCCAGTGAATATCGTCAATAAACTCAAAGCCTTCTTCAATAAAAATTCTATGAAAATCAAACGGCACTGCTATCCGTTTCGAGGCTTCATTTCTATTGGCTCTTCGGATTAAAACTGGAGAGATATTAATAATAAAAAATCTCCCTTCATTCAAAATTCGATGGCATTGATGAATTACCTTACGCATTTTCAATAAATATTCTTCATAGGTAATGTAATCGGCATATTCTGGACGGGCGTTGTAATATGGGGGTGAGGTAAAAATTAAATCAATGCTTTCAGCAGGCATTTCTTGCAGTAATTCCTCGGAATCGCCCAACCCAACCGTGTTTTTAAGCGTCGAATATTTCGGAATTTCTCCGTTATTTTTTTTTGAAGGCGCAGTGTCCTTTTCTCCCATGACCCGGTCGCTCGCAACTCGCTTGATTTTACGGCCCAGCAATCTTGACTCCAGCACCTCTTTCCGGGTCGTTTTTTTCTCCACAATCAAGCTGGTCAGGGCATCAATGGTTACTTCGCCTATGCCTTCTTCTTTTCCATTTCGTAAGGGTACGCGCCAAATGTGGTAGCGGTCGTCAATTTCAGGTAAACCAAAATCAAGCGCATTTTCTAATTCGTACGTTTTGAGATAATTAAGCGCAATTTCTTTGGCTTGTTTTACCTCCGTTACGCGGTAGTAATTTTTTTTATCGGGTTTTGGTCTCATCACTGCGAGGCTTGGGGTGTCTGACAAAAATACATGATGTTAGTTGATTGGCAGTAGCTACTGTCGTGATCGGTATTCTCATCGACCGCTCAAAATGCTTATCAAGTTGGAACACTGATTGGAGCAAAGTTTACGAGTTTCCAGCCGCAAGTTGCTGCTGTACGTTTTGCACGAAACTCAACGGAACGTCACAATCTTCGGCAATTTCTTCGGGCGTTGCTCTGCCGCGCTGAAGTAGCTTTTTGACGGCGCTGCTTTTTACCTCCACTTCTTTCCGCGCCTCAGCTTCGGTGAGGCGTTTTTGCTCCGCTTCCGCCCGCCACTTATCGGCGTACACGGCCTCGGCGTTGATGGCCGTGATGCGGGCAAACTGAAAGCGTTCTTCAGGCGTCATTTTGCGCGTATCCAATTCCTCAATGGCGCGTTGCAGCCATTCTTCGGTCCAGAACTCGGGGTACTGGGTTGGTTCAGTTACTTCGTGAAGGGTTTTCATGGTGTACACGATTGGGTGGTACTCCGCTTTTCCGAGGTCGGTTTGAAATATTGACTCGAAAGGCTTTACTCCAAAACTAACTTCTGATTCTCGAAATCAATTGTCAACTTTTTCTTGATTATCCGAAAGAAGTCCAGGCCTAAAAGCCTATCGAAAGGTAAGGATTGGGGCAATTCTTTGGCAATTAGGCGAACGTGCTCAATCTTCCAACCCAACGTTATCATTTCAGAAAATTCGTACTCAAAAGCTGATTCCGTGCGAGTGCCGGTAGTCACGTTTACCTTGCGTAAAGCGTCGGTTGTTTTGAAACTAAGAGCGAGCATCACGCCGGGCCGCAGGGTCGTTTGCGAACATCCCGTATCGAGGGCCAATTTGAAAAAAGCCGTCCGTTCGTTGGCCGTAAGTTTCACGTTGACAATAATCAGACTGTTACGGTCTTTTAATTCAAACTTTGTCATCATAAAATAACGCTGTTGGCGGGCATTTTCACATCTCCGGCAAACACAACGGTGAAAAACGACCCGGCAGGCAATTCGCTGGCTTTTTCGTACACTTTCTGGCGGTTCTTGTTTTTGTACACAAACTCACCGCCGTATGCTTCGTAGCCGGTTTCGGGCATTTGCGGGTTGAGCAGCAACACCCACCGCTCTGGGAAAGCCTGCGTGAGTTCATGCCAGGTCATGTATCCGTTGCTTTTCGGTTCCATAAAAATTGGGTTGATTTTGTTCAAACAAGATACATGATTTTCTTCAAATCGTCGTCCCTCCATCCGCGGTGTAAATCCCGCCGGTGCAGTAGCCCGAGGCGGTGGAAACCAGAAAAAGTGCCAGGCCCGCGATCTCGTCGACGGTGCCCATGCGGGCGATGGGCAGGTGTTTGGTGAAGCGGGCCAACACCTGCTCGTTGTTCCAAAGCGCTTCCGAAAATTTGGTTTTGATCAGGCCGGGGCAAATAGCGTTCACCCGGATACCGTCGGCCCCCCATTCTTTGGCCAGCACTTTGGTGAGCATATTCAGGGCCGCTTTGCTGACGCTGTACATCCCCAAACCGGGATCGGGCGTGAGGGCCGCAATGCTGCTGATGTTGAGCACGTTGCCCCCGCCGCGCAGTTTCATGTGCGGGTAGCAAAGTTTGGCCAGTTCAAACGGCGCTTTCACGTTGACCTGCATGATTTTGTCGAAAGCACTTTCGGGGCAGTCGATCGAGGGGCCAAAAACCGGGTTAGTGGCGGCGTTGTTGACCAGAATATCGATGCCGCCGAAGCGTTCAATAGTTTTTTCAACCAGGTTTTTTAAGGCGTTCATGTCGCCCGTGTGGGCGGCAATCGCGGCTACGTCCGCGCCCTGTTGCTGCATTTCGTCGGCGAGTGCGTCGAGGTCTTCCTGCTTGCGACTGCTCAACACGACTTGGGCGCCAAAGGCCGCGTAAATGCGGGCGATGCCCTCGCCAATGCCCTTGCTGGCACCGGTGATGATGGCGACTTTGCCGCTGAGGTTAAACAGATTTTGGGCAAACACGGCCGACGATTCAGAAGTTGACATAAAAAAAAGGAGTTTTCACGGAAAACTATCCCAAAACTTCGGTTCTCCCAAATCCTTTTAACTTTGCCGACGTATGAATGCACCCGAAACCAGGCCTGACGGCCTGCCCCCCTTCGTTCGCTCCTGGCGACAATTGTACGGATTGGTCATCGCCAGTCTGGTTGCCGTGATTGCGTTTCTGGCTTGGTTTACGGCGTATTTTCAATGAACGAATGCGGAACGCCGCCCGGAATGAATTGAACTTCACTGAAGATACTCCGCAAGCGAGCGTTGCACCCTCTACCTTCTGCAAATGAGTTTAGTTGATTGGATCGTCCTGATTGCCACGCTGGGTAGCCTGATTGCCTACGGCGTTTGGAAAAGCCGCCGCGACCAAACGATGGACGGGTATTTGCTCGGTAATCGGTCGCTGGCCTGGTACCAGGTCGGGTTGTCGGTGATGGCGACTCAGGCCAGTGCCATTACCTTTTTATCGGCTCCGGGGCAGGCGTACACGGATGGGATGCGGTTCGTGCAGTTTTACTTCGGCTTGCCCCTGGCGATGATCGTGATTTCGGTGACGTTTATTCCGATGTTTCACCGGTTGAAAGTCTACACGGCGTATGAATTTCTGGAAAACCGCTTCGACCTCCGTACCCGCACGTTCACGTCGCTGCTGTTTTTGATCCCGCGTTTTCTTTCGACGGGCATCACCATCTACGCTCCCTCGCTGATTCTGAGCACATTGCTTAATTGGAATATTGTCTGGACCAATCTATTCATGGGTGGGCTGGTCATTATTTACACGACGTCGGGGGGCGTGCGAGCGGTGTCCTACACCCACGTGCAACAGATGCTGATTGTGTTTATCGGCATGGCCCTGGCCGGGTGGATGGTCGTGCGGTTGCTGCCGCCCGAGGTGGGTTTTACGGATACGCTGCGGCTGGCGGGCAAACTCGGGAAACTCAACGCCATCAACTGGAAGTTTGACCTCAACGACCGCTACAACGTCTGGTCCGGGTTGATTGGCGGCTTTTTCCTGCAACTCTCGTACTTCGGCACGGATCAGTCGCAGGTGGGGCGTTACATTTCGGGCGAGTCGGTCGGCGAAAGCCGCCTGGGTTTGTTGATGAATGGCATTCTGAAAATCCCGATGCAGTTTCTGATTCTGCTGGTGGGCGCACTGGTGTTTGTGTTTTACCAGTACCACGAACCGCCGCTCTCGTTCAACGCCGCCGAACGTGCCCGCGTCGAGCAAGTACCCGCCTACAACGCCCTCGCCGAGGAACATCGCCAACTGGCCACGCAGAAAAGCCGGGAAATAACGGCCTTGCACACGGCCCTGGAACGCAACGACGAAAGCACCGCTACGGTCGCCCGAAACCAAATCCAAGCGACCGACGTGCGCATCGACGCGACGCGTAGCCAGGTTTCTGATCTGATCAAAAAAGCGGGTGGCGACGCCAACGACACCAATTATATTTTCCTGCATTTTGTCATCAATCAACTCCCCGTGGGCTTGGTGGGGCTGCTGATTGCGGTGATTTTCGTGGCCTCGATGGGGTCGACGGCTTCAGCACTCAACTCGCTAACCTCCACGTTTGTGGTCGATATTTATCGTCGGATGTTGCGCCCGACGGCTTCCGAGCGGCATTACGTGCAATTTTCGCGGGGGATTACAGTGGTTTGGGGGGTGTTGTGCGTGATGGTGGCGATGTTTGCCAACCGCCTCGGCAGTATGATCGAGGCGGTTAATATTTTGGGTTCGCTGTTTTACGGAACCATCCTTGGCATCTTTCTCGTGGCGTTTTACTTCAAAAAACTCGGCGCAACGGCCACGTTCTGGGCCGCCGTCGGGGCCGAATTGCTCGTGGTGCTTTTCTGGCGATTGGATCTCATGGCTTTTTTGTGGCTCAATCTGCTGGGCTGCGGGCTGGTCATCGGGCTGGCCTGGATAATACAACGACTCCTGCCTGAGCCTGATGTAAGTTAGGAATTAGCAAACGGTGTGCTGTTCACGAAAAGATAATTCTCGCATACCAAAGAGTTTGTGTAGTTTCCCAACGAAATGTGTGGTTGGGCTGTGCGGTGATTACCCCAAGAATCGTCCCACCAACGCCTACCGATATGCTTTCCGAGAGCACTGTCACTTCCATATCATCGTACCTGCAGGGCGAGCGCCTGCGGCAGTTTAGTCTTCCCGAAAAATCCACTCCCCTGAGTGCCGTCGAGCAGAGCCGGTTTGAAATCTGCGAGTTAATCATCGCCCGGGGCCTGCAAACCTTCGTCGACGTGGGGCAAGCCCTCTTCGAAATTCGCCGATTCCGGCTGTACCGGACCGATTTCCCGACGTTTGAACTGTACTGCAAAGACC
>JAJAZB010000336.1 GCA_026785975.1 Cytophagaceae bacterium
AAGAAACCGGAGAAACCGCCCATGTCGAACGATTAAATAATACGATTCGACAGAGATTCAGTCGGTTGGTTCGCAAAAGCCTTTCTTTTTCAAAAAAAGAATATATGCTTAACCTTCATTTTAAACTTTGGGCGTACTACTACAATTTAGAAATTGCTTCGAAATCAACTGTTTAGTTCCACTACCGAAACCCTTTATCACCTTCGATACCGCCAATCAACGGGTCAGCGGGTCGACCAGTTGTAATTCGTTCAGCGGCGCACTGGCGGTCGATGGCCCAAAAATCAACTTCACCAATCCGATGGCCATGACCCGGATGATGTGTCCGGGCGAAGGGGAGCAGGCTTTTCTGGAGATGTTGAAGAAAGTGAATCGCTACGCCCTAGGCAACGACAATACGCTGACTTTTATCATCGGCGATATTGCCGTCATGCGATTTGTACGTAAATAATCCCCTTTGAACCTCTAACTCCATGAAAAAACCCCTCTTCATCCTGACCGCATTCACGAGCCTTTTGGCCGGTTGCTATAGCAATCAAAAGCCGATAAAGCCACTACTGAAGATGTGGCAATCGACAAAACGATCCAATGTTACGCGTATGCCAACGAGCAAGACAGTGTGCGGCTGAAACTAATCAGCAACCAGACTACCATGACCGGCGATTTAACGTACAACCTCTCGGGGAAAGATAGAAATACAGGAACTTTAGTGGGCCAGATGAACGGGGACACGCTTTTGGCGGAGTACACCTTCCAGTCGGAAGGCACGGAATCCGTTCGGGAAGTTGCGTTTTTAATGAAGGAAAATGGTTTGGTGGAAGGCTACGGAAACGTGTGGGAAAGGGCCGGGAAAATGGTATTTGAAAACAAAAGCAGCCTGACTTTTGAGGCCAACCGGGTTCTCGCTAAGACCGATTGCCGGGAATAGTCTGAATTTTTTCTAAGAATTCCCCAACTACTCTTCCTGATAAAGCACCTGCGTAACCGTCTGCCCGACGGCTTTGAGCGTCCGGCGATCCATCGTGGCGAGGTTGTCGCGGGTGGTGTGGTGATAGCTGCCGAAAGTCAGGTTATTACCGATTTTGGTTTCCACAATGTCGATCATCGGAATTTTCAGCACTTCATTTACCGCCGTGTGGTCGTCCATGATGTCGCCACCGGTGTCGTCCGGGAAATACTCGCCGTAACCCAGCCGGTCGGCCATAGCCCACACCGAATTTACAATGCTGGAGGCGTACCGCATGGAGGATCCTTCCTTTGGAAACCGTGCTCCTTTAGCCCCCACCATGTCGAGCAAAATGCCGTAGTAGGCCGAATAACCCGGTTTGTGCGGGTTTTTGGCCCAGTACTGCGACCCCAACGCCCAGAACGACTGCGTAGCACTGACCGGCTGCATCCCGTCTTTCTCGCCCCAATCTTCAACATCGAAGAAAATCAGATCAATGCCAACTTTCGGTTTGTCGGGTGAAGCCTGAATAATTCGGGCGATTTCGAGCATCACGGCCACCCCGCTGCCGCCGTCATTGGCACCGTCAAACGGCTTATCCTTCAGTTTGGCGGTGTCTTTATCGGCAAACGGGCGCGTATCCCAGTGGGCACCCAGCAGAATCCGTCTGGCCGCCGAAGGGTTGTAACTTCCAATAATGTTGCGGGCTTTGAGCCGGGTACCGTCGTAGGTGGGCGTGATAAATCTCTGCTCGGTGACTGCAAAGCCGTAGCGTTTCAACTGGGCCACCATCCAATCGCCGCAGGCTTCGTGCGCTTTGGAGTTGGGTACCCGTGGCCCGAACGCGACTTGTTTGGCGACAAAGGCGTAGGCTGAATCGCCGTTGAAGGCGGGTGCTTTCACCAAAGCGGGTTCGGTGGTCTTTTCGTCGCTGGTTTTGGGCTTGGTTCTACAACTGAAAAAAAAGCCCGTCAACGTGACGGTCAGAACGAGTAGGGGAATGCGTTTCATGGAATCAAAAGTCAATCAAAAGTGGCCCCTTACCCCCAACCCCCGGAAGGGGGGGTTAAATCAATGGTGGGGAAAAGCCCCCGTCAGGGGGGTGGGGGTAAGGGAGGTAAATTTCTGTTTAGCTACTTAAAATTCTACAATCATTCTTCGTAGGCCCAGTCGATGCCCGTTTTCATGTCTTTGATAACGAGTCCGTTGGCCTTAAAGTACGCCCGGATTTGATCTACTTTTTGGTACTGCTTCTGCGTTTTGAAATCGCGGTACAGATCCAGCAACCCGGCGGCGAGGTCTTCGGCGTTGCCCTGTTTTTCTTCGAGCAGGCCGAGCACGTCTTCAATGATCGTCACAAAACTGGTTTTCAAAAACCTAAACGATTCTTCGCCCAGCGCCGCCGGGCTGAGTTGGCCCGTGTAAAGCGAGTTGATTTTTTTCAATAACGTAAATAAATGCGCGATGGTTACGGCGGTGTTCAGGTCATCATTCATGCCGTCGTAGCAACCCTGAACCCCGTTCCGAATCTCCTCGCCCTGCGCCGGGTCGATGGCCATGCCTTCAACCGCCACGTAATCCATTTGCCTGATCAACCGCAGGCCGTTGATGAGCCGCTTGTAGCCTTTTTGGGCGGATTGCAGGGCCTCGTTCGAGAAATCGAGGGTGCTCCGGTACTGCGATTGCAGCATGAAAAACCGCGCGGTCATGGGCGAGTAGGCGCGTTCGAGCACCGGATGATTGCCACTAAACAACTCGCCGGGCAGGAATGAATTACCCAACGATTTGCTCATCTTTTGCCCGTTGACGGTCAGCATATTCGTGTGCATCCAGTAGCGCACGGGCGGGATGTCGTTGAGGCCGCTACCCTGGGCAATTTCGCATTCATGGTGCGGAAACTTCAGGTCCATGCCGCCGCCGTGAATGTCAAACTGCTGGCCTAAATACTTGGTACTCATACAGGTACATTCGAGATGCCAACCTGGAAACCCTTCTCCCCAGGGGCTGGGCCAGCGCATCAGGTGTTCGGGCGCGGCGCGTTTCCAGAGCGCAAAATCAAGCGGATTGCGCTTTTCACCCACGCCATCGAGTTCGCGGGTCTCGGTGAGCAGGTCGTCCAGAATACGTCCCGAAAGCTGCCCGTACCGGCCACCCTGGGCGTTGTACCGCTCAATGTCGAAATACACGGAGCCGTTCGATTCGTAGGCCAGCTTTTTATCAATCAGTTTTTTCACCGCCTCGATCTGCTCGATGAGGTGGCCCGTCGCGGTGGGTTCGATGCTCGGCGGCTTGAAATTGAATTGGGCCAGAATGGTGTGGAAATCGTTGGTGTAGCGCTGCACAATTTCCATCGGTTCGAGTTTTTCCAGTTTAGCCATGCGGCCAATTTTATCTTCGCCTTCGTCCCCGTCGCCCACCAGGTGGCCCACGTCGGTGAGGTTGCGCACGTAGCGAACCTTGTAGCCCAGGTGCGTGAGGTAGCGAAAGAGGACATCGAAGGTCATAAACGTGCGGACGTTGCCGAGGTGAACGTAGTTGTACACCGTCGGGCCGCACACGTACAGCCCCACGTGGGGCGGGGTGAGGGGCTGGAAAGGTTCTTTTTCGCGGGAAAGCGTATTGAAAATTCTCAGGGGTTGCATAGCGCGGAGTTGACCGGAATGATTCGGATGGTTTTAAGAAAACGAAGGAATCAGGGTCAACATCGGACGGGGAGCCAGCTAATTTTCACGGTTTTACAGAAGTTTATGCGCGTGGGAATCGACTTGGTTTTTTACTCGTACACCGTTACCCCATCCTGACGGATGAACCGGTAAATGGCCCGGTTGGAAGTGCGGAAGTGCTCTACCGACGCGGGCATGACCGACACAACGATCCCGTATTTGGGCAGTAACCCGTGAATCGCCGGACCGTATGCCTGCAACTCATGCCGGGCCGATACGTCCTCATCGTTGAGCAGCACCAGAAAATCCATGTCCGATTCGTCATGAAAATCACCCCGGGCGTAGCTACCGTACAGAATAATCCGGTCCAGCCGGGGACCGTAGTGGGCATTCAGAATTTCGACAACATCCCGGATAACGGCTTCTTTGTCCACCATAAACCAGACCAACTTGGTTTACAAAACTACGCAAACTTCGGGCGTGGCGGCAGGGGTCGGGCCATTTTTAACGCAAACTGCTTCTAAACCTTTCCAGTCTGAGCGGTTATATTTGCCGGATTGTTCCTGTAACCCGACCGTATGCAACTTTTGGAAGTGGGCGATGAAGCCGCCCTGCGGCGCGAATTTCTGCACCTGCCCGTGCGGCTTTACCGCCACCAGCCCACCTGGATTCGCCCATTCGACACGGATATTGAAGCGGTATTTGATCCGGCCAAAAATCCCTCATTCGCGCATGGCGAGGCGATTCGGTGGATTTTAAGGGATGATTCCGGCCAAACCATCGGGCGCGTAGCCGCGTTTGTGGACTCCGAAAAAGCGGCGCAGGAAGAGCAACCCACCGGTGGAATGGGCTTTTTTGAGTGCATTAACGATGAGCAGGCGGCGTTTTGCCTGTTTGACGCTTGTCGGGAATGGCTGCAAAACAAGGGCATGGAAGCGATGGACGGCCCGGTCAACTTTGGCGAACGCGATAATTGGTGGGGCCTACTGGTGGATGGATTCGAGCACGAACCCTCGTACAAAATGCCCTGGACGATGCCCTGCTACCCGGCACTTTTCGAGCAGTACGGATTTCAGGACTATTTCCGGCAGTTTACCTACGTTACCGCCATTCAGGGGGCCGTGGTGACGCCCGGCGTGGAGGAACGCGCCCGACGGATTTACAGCAACCCAACCTACGAATTCCGGCACGTGGAGAAAGCGAACTGGAAAAGATACGCCAGTGACATTCAGGTTATTTACAATAAAGCCTGGGTGCGACACAGCGGCGTAAAGCCCCTCACCGAAGAAAAAGCCCAGGACATCGTGCGTCAGGCGCTGCCCATTATCGACGAAGAACTCATCTGGTTTGCTTACGCGGACGGCGAGCCGGTGGCGTTTTTTATCGTGCTACCCGAAGTCAATCAGATCGTTAAACACCTGGATGGGCAATTCAACCTGTGGGCTAAAGCGAAATTTATGCTGCTGAAATGGCGCGGGGTAGTCGATAAAACCTTCGGTGTGAGTTTTGGCGTCGTGCCCGAACACCAGGGCAAGGGCGTGGAAGCCGCCATCGCCCTACGATTCCGGCAGGCCGGGCGCGACAACCCGGAGTTTCCCTACAAAACGATCGAGATGAATTGGGTCGGCGATTTCAACCCAATTATGCTGCGCTTCGTTAAACAAATTGGTGGTGACCTGGCCAAAACCTACATCACCTACCGCTACTTATTCGACCGAACGAAACCCTTCAAACGCTGCCCGGTGATCCGGTGAGGGTTTGAAAGGTTTGAGGAGTTTAAGGTTTGAAGAATTTGAGGTTTGAAGGTTTAGGAAATTATTGCTGCCGATCAAACCTCAAACCAATCAAACTTCAAACCCTCAAACCCTAAATCGCTCCCTGGTTGATGTCTTTCAATTCCTAATTCGTAATTCCTAATTCCTAATTGAATCCATGTCTCTTCTCGCCATTGGTACCGTCGCATTCGACGCCATTGAAACGCCTTACGGCCAAACCGATAAAATCATCGGTGGGGCGGCCACGTACATCACGCTGGCGGCATCGTACTTCACCCGAAACGTGAATCTGGTGGCCGTTGTGGGCGATGATTTTCCGCAGTCGTTCATTCAACTCTTCAAAGACCACGGGATCAACACGGACGGTTTGCAAGTGAAACCGGGTGAAAAATCCTTTTTCTGGTCGGGACGCTACGATCAGGATCTCAACTCCCGCGAAACCCTCGTGACGGATTTGAACGTACTGGCTGATTTCGACCCGATTATCCCAAACGCGTACCAGAATTGCGAGTACCTGATGCTGGGGAACCTAACGCCCCAGGTGCAGAAAATCGTGATTGAACGCCTCAAAAAGCGCCCGAAACTCATCGCAATGGACACGATGAATTTCTGGATGGATGTCGCGATGGATGGCTTGCGTGAGGTGATGACGATGGTCGACGTGCTGTCGATCAACGATGAAGAGGCCCGTCAGTTATCCGGGGAATATTCGTTGCGAAAAGCGGCCCGCAAAATCCTGGCGATGGGACCCAAGACGCTTTGCATCAAAAAAGGCGAACACGGCGCGTTGTTGTTTCAGGGCGACGACGTCTTTTTTGCCCCCGCGTTACCCCTGGAAGAAGTTTTCGATCCGACCGGTGCGGGCGACACGTTTGCGGGTGGGTTTATCGGCTACCTGGCCAGTACCGACGATGTGAGCTTTGAAAACATGAAGCGGGCGCTCATTTACGGCTCGGCGATGGCTTCGTTCTGCGTGGAGAAATTTGGCACCGAACGCCTGCTGAATCTGACTCAGGCGGAAATTAAAGGCCGGGTGCAGGAATTCGTGCGGCTGGCCCAGTTTAGCGTGTAGGCCAAAACGCGCTCGCCCGTCATTGCGAGGAGGAACCGCAGCGGCGGACCGTGACGAAGCAATGA
>JAJAZB010000337.1 GCA_026785975.1 Cytophagaceae bacterium
CGCGGACGAATGCAAACCGTACCCGTGACTGCCCGGCAGGAAATGCCCGTTGTTCCGCTGTTCCAACCCCGACGCTGGCTGGTTTGGCGGGTGGCGGCTTCCGTGGCGGTTTTACTGGGCCTGGGCTGGCTGACCTACCGCCTGCGTATCGACCCGAGTGCCCGCCGGTCGTGCTGGCGTCGACCGATAAACCGCTTGAGGTTTCGCTGCCCGACGGGTCACGGGTGACGCTCAACCGGAAGTCTAAACTGACGTATCCGGCTGATTTTGACGAGGATATTCGTAGCGTTTCGCTGACAGGTGAAGCCTTTTTCGACGTAAAAACCAATTCCGAAAAACCCTTCATCATTCAGGCGGCCGGTGCTGAAGTACGGGTACTGGGGACTTCCTTCAACGTCGATGCGACCACGCCCAACGTAACCGTCAACGTGGCGACGGGTCGGGTTCTGTTTTCGGTTCGCCAACACGCGATTGTACTGACCAAAGGGCAGGCGGTGGCCTTTCGGGCCGAGGCTGATACCATCCTGAAAGTGCCTCGTGCTGACCCGAACGCCAACGCCTACAAAACCCGATTGCTGCTTTTTGAAGCGACTCCGCTCAGTCAGCTGGTCGAGGCGCTCAACCAGTTGCGCCACCGGCGCATCGCCAACTGCGCCCTCACGGCGACGTACGAAGACGAAACCCTCGACGGAATTTTGGCGGTACTGGCCGAGTCGTTGTCGTTGCAGGTGGAACGAACCGCCGACGGAATCATCTACCTCGACGGGGCCGGTTGTAGTTCACCATGAAAGTACTTTTCTGATGAAACTACGTCTACTCGTCCTGATTTCTGTCGTGTTGTTTTCGGGGAAATCCGCTCTGGCGCAGTCGCCCCTGGAGCGGCGCGTTTCGGTGCGGCTTGACAATACCCGCCTCAGCGATGCGTTGAGTGCGTTGGCCCGGCAAGGCGATTTTAATTTTTCGTACGCGTCCACGTTGTTCGATGGCAATCGGAGGATCGATTTGGTCGTGGCCAGCAAACCCGTTCGTGAAGTACTCGACCAACTTTTCCGGGGTAGTTTGCGGTACAAAAACCGGGGCAACTAAATCATTCTGCTGAAAGCCGCGCCGGAGGAAAAGCCTCGCTTTCTTTACGTCAGCGGTGTCGTGACCGACCGCCTCACGGGGGAGCGGCTGGTCCTCGTGAGCGTGTACGAACGCCACAGCCTGAGTGCGGCCGTGACCAATGAAAACGGATTTTATCAGCTACGCCTACCCGCCAGCCTGAACCGAGCCGACGTGCGGGTAGTCAAGCAACAGTACGAGCCGGGCCTGGTCATGATTCGGGCGGCAACGGACCAAACGCGCGATGTAGCTTTGACGCCCCGCCCCGCGACCGAGCGTTTGCAACCCCTGACCCTTTGCCCACCCGACAGCGATAGCCTTCTTCCGACGTTTGAAACCTCGCCCCTGCTGAAAACACCTGTACCCACCAGCCAACAGGTTTTTAGCGAAAACGTCGAGGATACGCTGCGCCGGGCCTTTCAAATTTCATTTCTTCCGATGCTGGGTACCAACCACCGCCTGAGCGGTTCGGTCATCAATAACGTATCGGTCAATGTGTTGGCGGGGTACTCGGGGGGCGTGGATGGATTTGAAGTGGGCGGTTTGGTCAACCTCGTGCGTGGTTCGGTGCACGGTGTACAACTGGGCGGGTTGGGCAATTTGGTGCGTGGCAACGTACAGGGCGTTCACGTTGCTGGCTTCGTCAATTTCACCCGTAAAAACCTGTGGGCGGTGCAGGTGGCAGGTTTTGTTAACGCAGTAGGCGGTTCGATGAAAGGCGCGCAGGTAGCCGGATTTGCCAATATCAATGCGGGTAGCAACAACGGATTTCAACTCGCCGGATTCACGAACCTCAACGGCCGCGATAATCAGGGTGCCCAAATCAGTGGGTTTGCCAACGGAACGTTGAGCAATAATACCGGGCTGCAACTTTCGGGCTTTGCCAATTTTGCCCGGCTTAATCAACATGGCTGGCAAATTAGCGGGTTTGCTAATTATGCCCGCACCGTGACGGGCGGCCACCAAATCGGGCTGTTCAACTACGCCGATTCCTCAGCGACCGCCCCGATTGGCTTCCTGAGTTTTGTACGAAAAAACGGCTACCGCCGTCTGGAAATTTCGGGCGACGAAGTACTGCCCGCCAATCTCACCTTCCGCACGGGGGTACGGCGATTTTACAATATTTTTACCGCCGTTCTTCAATCAGACTACCTCTACCGGTTGGGTGGGTGGGCACGTGGGAATACGGTTTCGGTAAGGCTTTCTTTGATTTTCTAACACAAGGTTTTGCAAAGTCTTCCCCACCTTTGCGGTTTCTACGCACCATGACCACCGTTTATTTGCTTCTGGGCGCCAATCTTGGCGACCGCGCCGCCACCCTAACCCGTGCCGCCGAACTGCTTGATGGTCAATTCGGTACGGTTTCAAAAAAATCAAGTTTCTGGGAAACCGCGCCCTGGGGCCTGACCGACCAGCCCGCGTTCCTGAATCAGGCAATCGAAATTACCACGGATTTTACCCCGCTGGATTTGCTGAATGCGACGCAGTCGGTCGAGCAGCAGTTGGGACGGGTACGCAAGGAAAAGTGGGGAGCCCGGCTCATCGACATCGAGATTCTTTTCTACGGCGACGAACGGATTGATTCACCCGGCCTGAACATTCCGCATCCGTTCCTACCCGAGCGCCGCTTCGCTTTGGCTCCGCTGGCAGAAATTGCGCTGGAGTTTAGGCATCCGGGCTTGGGGAAAACGGTGGGGGAATTGCTGGCGGAATGCTTGGATGAGTCGGAGGTTCGTAGGGTTTTTGTCTGAATTTTGTCTGAACCAGGATTTACAGGATTTGAGGATTGACAGGATAAAAAAACCAGAATTCAATTATCGAGGATGTTCAGGATTCCGATTTTTTGGATGCAGGACTACTTTTCAAACTTTTTTTGTCATCCCGAGGCACGAGGGACCTTGCTGGGTGGCGAATACAGGGCCCCTCGTGCCTCGGGATGACAAAAAAAGTTTATTTTATACCCACCATAAAACCTAAAATTCTGTAAATCAAAGCAGTCCGCCGCGCGGTTTAGACGATTTCGAGTTCACTAAATCCACCCGCGTGTTTCTTCAGTCGGATCTGCGTCGTGATGCGTTCTTTGAGCGCTTCCACGTGCGAGATAATGCCGATGAGTTTACCCGATTGACTCTGCAATTTTTCAAGCGTACCGAGAACCATTTCGAGGGTTTCGGGGTCGAGGGTACCGAAGCCCTCGTCGATAAACAGGCTTTCCAGTTTCACGTTCTGCGACACTAAATCCGACAGGCCCAACGCCAGCGCAAGGCTAACGAGGAAGGTTTCCCCACCCGAAAGCGTATTGACGGCCCGGCGTTCGTCGAAATTCAAATCCAGAATCCAGAGGTCTTCCTCCTCGGCTTCGGGCGGGAGCAGCAGGTAGCGCTCGGAGAGGTCGCGGAGGTGGTGGTTGGCCCCGCGCACGAGGTGACCCAGCGTAAGCCGTTGTGCGAAGCGGTTGAAGGCATCGCCCCGGCGGTCGCCGATGGCATCGCTGAGCAATTGCCATTTCTTCGATTTTTCTTCCAACTTCCTGATTTTCTCTTGTTTCTCGGCGGTTTCGCGGCGGTTTTTGGCGTCATTTTCCAATTCCACGTTGAGGCGGGCGGCTTCGTCGGCCAGTACTTTTTCGGCGGCGGTAAGTTCGGCGAGCCGGGTCGTCAGCGTGTGGGCATCGGTGGTGGGATCGTCCTGGGCGGTGAGTTCGGTGCATTCGCGGCGCAGGGCTTCGCGGCGGGTTTGCAGGGCGGCTTCGTCGTTGAGCAGGGCTTGGCGGGTATGGCTCAAGGTTTGGTAGTCCGTCGCCGTAAGTTGCGCAAGCCGGGCGTCGTTGGGGGTGGCAAACCCGGCGGTTTGCAGGGCCGGCAGCAGGGCGGATTCGAGGGTTTTCAATTCGTCCTGAACGGTTTTTAAGCCGCTCTCGGCAGTTTTCAATTCCTCGTCTACCTGCTGGGGTTGGTGGTCGCGGCGGGCGAGTTTCTGCACCCACTCGCTGCTGGTGCTGGCCAGTTGGCGGAGGTCGCCGGGGTAGCGGGCAGTGAAGGCGGCGCGGGCGGTTTCGAGCGCGGCGTGGGTGGTTTGGTAGTCGGTCAGGGCCTCGGCGAGTTCTTTGGCCGCATCGAGTTCGGGGCGGATGGCGGCGAGGCGACTCAGGTGTTGCAGGCGTTCGTCGGCGGTTTTAACCCAGGCGCGTACTTCGTCAGTTTTGCCGATGCGCTCCAGACTCAACCGGGTTTTGAGCGGCGCAATCACGGCCTGAATGTCGGCCTGCTGGGACTGCGTTTCTTCAATGCGCAAGCTAAATTCCTGGCTTTGTTCGTTGGTCAGCAAAATCGTCGTCTCCACCTGACGCAGGCTTTTTTCCGCCTCCTCGATTTGCTGCCCGCTGACCTCGATTTCCTGGTCGATTGCTTTTAAATCCGATAAGTAGGCCATCAGCGCGTCTTGGTGCGCCGAGGCATCGGCCCCGGCGGGGTGGTGCCGGGAACCGCACACCGGGCAGGGTTCGTCGGTGGCAAGTTCGGCCTTCAGGCGGGGCAGGGTGCTTTGTTTGAGCAACTCGTACTTGCGGTCGAGGGTGTCGGTGAAGGCCTGGCGTTTTTCGCCCACCAACTGCCGGGCGCGCTGCCGGGGCAAACCGAGGTGTTCAATCGTTTCCTTCAACTGCCCGATGCGTTGCCGGTAGCCCTTCGGCTCGCCGTCGTGGCTGATTTGCCGAACCAACCGCTGGTACAATTCCACTTGGGTGAGCAACTCCTGCAACTCGTTGCGACGGCGGGTCGTCTGCTCACTGAGGGTAGTCAGGTCGTCGGTCTCACTTAGGTTTTCGAGTTGCTGAAGGTCGGCCTGCTGTTTTTTCAACGCCTTCCAGTGCTCGCGCAGGGCGGCGAGGCTTTCGTCGGGCTGCGCTTGCCGCCAGGCCGTAGCCACGGCGGGGGCAGCTACTTTGACCATTTTTTCGCCCACCGACTTCCGGGCGGCATTCACCTGCCCCTCGGCTACCTGCCGGGCCGTGTCGAGGCGGCTGATTTCTTCCCGAAACGCCTCCAACTCCATCGCGGCGGTTTCTTCGCTGACGGGTTTGCCGAGCAGATTTTGGAGCGAAACCAGCAGCGCGTCGCGGTTTTGGGTGGCGGCTTGGCGGGCAGTTCTCAGGATTTCAGCGCGGGCTTGTTCGTCGGTTTGCTGGCGGCTGAGGGTTTCATGCCGGGCCAGCGACGAGGCGTGTTGCAGCAGGGCCTCGTGGCGGCGCAGGCGGGGAGCTTCGTCGGCATCGAATTGTTGCCGCCGAGCTTCGAGGGCCGGAACTTCCTGGGCGTCGAGGCGGTCGAGCAGGGTTTGTCTCTCCGCCAAATCCGTCTTGGTTTTCAGGGTTTTTCCGACCGATTCTTTTTCATCGAAAAAAACGTTTTGCTGCGCCAACAACTCGGCCTGCCGGGTTTGGCGGGTGGCTACGTCGTCGTCTGAGAGCACGGGAATGTGCTGAATTTTTTCGCGCTCCCGGTCGATTTCCTTTTTCTTTTCGTCGTGCCATTTTTCGTAGGCCCGCATCCCAATCGCGCGGTACACGGCGGTGCCGGTGATTTTTTCGAGCAAGGCGCTCCGGTCTTTAAAATCGGCTTTCAAAAACGCCGCAAAATCGCCCTGCGACAGCAGAATGGACTTCACGAACTGCTCGTAGTCGAGGCCCACCTTGAGGCGGGTGAGTTCGAGTACGTCCGATTTTTTCTCGGCCAAAATGGTGCCGTCGGCGGTGGCGAGTTCGAGAGTTTCCTTCCAATCGAACGTACCCTTGCGCTCGCCACGCTTCACGACCGTTTTTTCCAACGACCATTTTGCCCGGAATACGCCCTCGTGGCCTTGAAACGTCACTTCGGCGGTGGCTCGTTGGGTACCCCGCGAGAGTACCGCTCCGCCGTTGAAGTCGGAAACCGACACCTTGCCGAGGCGCGGAATGCGGTTGTAGAGCGTCAGCGTGATGACGTCGAGGAGGGTGGTTTTGCCCGAACCCGTCGGCCCGACGATGGCGAACAGGTTGGAATGCCGGAAGGCGGGGTCCTGAAAATCCACTTCGTGCAGGCCCCGGAGCGAGTTGATGTTTTCAAACCGCAGTTTGAGAATACGCATTTTTAAGAAAAAAGTGGGTCAGGCGGAATGAATTTCGGTGAGCAATTCGTCGAAGGCTTCGGCCAGCACGAGCCGGTCTTCGCCTTCGATATCCTTGTCATCCAGCCACTTGTCGAATACGTCGCGCTCGCGAAGTTCCTGAAGGCGCGAGCCTTCGCCGAAAAGTTGTTCGATAGTCTGGGCCTGGTTGTCGAACCGAAACCGCCAACTCAGCACCGTCGCGTGGTCGCTCTGGAAGCCTTCAAAAAACAGTTTGGCTACGTCGAGCAGCATGGGTGTCCGGGTGGGTTCCTGGAGTTCGACCTCCACCAGCGTGATGAGGCTGTTGTCGTGGCGGTGGTCGTTTAGCCAAATCTCCACGGTTTCGAGCCGCCCTTTCACGCGCTTCAACGAGCGGAAATTGGGCGTAGAAATTTCGTTGATTTCGGTTAATTTTTTAGCCTCGATCACCAGTTCAATCACCATTTTCCCGTCGGCGTGTTCGCTAAAACTGAGCGGAATCGGCGAACCGGCGTAGCGCACGTGGGCCTGTTGCCCGATGCGTTGCGGGCGGTGAATGTGCCCCAGAGCGAGGTAATCGAAGGGCGGGAACAGGGCGGCCTCAAACAAATCGAGCGTACCGATGGCGTGGAGGCGGTCGTCGTCGTCGGAAAGCGCGGATCCAGTCACAAACAAATGCCCCATCCCGAGGTGCGGCACTTCAGGGTGTACTTCGCGGCAATGTTCGTAGGCCTGCTGGTAGCGGCGGCGGATGCCCTCGCGCACGGCGGCGCGGCGGTCGGTTTGGGTTTCGCCTTCGATGGAACGCTTGAGGTCGCGGTCACGCAGGAAGGGCACGGCGCAGACCACGGCGGCTACTGCGCCGGAAGCGTCGCGCAGGGGAATGATTTCTTCGAGGCAATCGTCGCAGGCCCCGCCGATGACGTGGACGTTGAGGCGTTTGAAAATGTCTTTGGGGCCGTTGAGTACCGCCGCCGAATCGTGATTACCGCCGGTGATGATGAGTTGGCAACCCGTCGGGATGAGGTCGCGCAGAAAATGATAGTACGCTTGCAGGGCTTCCTGGGGCGGGTTGGCCGAGTCGAACACGTCGCCCGCGATGAGCAGCGCGTCCACCCGCCGGGTTTTGATTTCGGCGATGAGCCAGTCGAGAAACAGGCGGCAGTCGCCGAGCAATTCCTGGGTGTACAGTTTTTTGCCGAGGTGCCAATCGGCGGTGTGCAGAATTTTCATGGGGGGTGAACGCGAAATTACATTCCCGAAGATAGCACACAGCCGGGCGGTGGGGCAAGTTTGTCGGCGTTAATACTTTTAGGGTTATTTAAGCGGCATCAACTTTGTCAAAGTTCTAAACTTTGACAAAGTTTTAGGAGACAACCGCGCGGCAGACCACCTCGTCGTTCAATCCACCCACGCTGCGGAGTTACCAGGTGCAAGTTTTGAAGAATTTAAGTACTATTCTTTCAAAGACTTCCCCGTTCTGTTTTCAATTTTCTAAAAACCCGGCCAATCCATTAAAATTCAGCTTGGTGTCGGTTCGCTGTTTTGCTGAAACGCCTACCTTTGCCGCTGGTTTCAGCAAGAATTCCCACCGATTGTCACTTGTCCGTTTAATCATCCTTGACTATGGCTACTGCCGAATTGGAAGTAAAAAGTCTCCTCGCCGAGCGCATCAACGCGCTGGAAGAATCGTCGACGCTGGCCATGACCAAAAAGGCCCGCGAATTGGCCGCTCAGGGCCACAAAGTCATCAGCCTGAGCGTGGGCGAACCTGATTTCAAAACCCCGGCCTTTATTTGTGAAGCCGCCAAAAAAGCCATCGACGACGGTTTTCACGGCTATTCCCCCGTGGCGGGTTATCCCGATTTGCGCAAGGCCATTGCCGATAAACTCCGCCGGGATAACGGCCTCACCTGGGGTCCCGAAAATGTAGTGGTTTCAACGGGTGCCAAGCATTCCCTGGCCAATGCCATTCAGGTGCTGGTTAATCCCGGCGATGAAGTGCTCATTTTCGCCCCGTACTGGGTGAGTTACTCGGAAATGGTGAAATTGGCTGAGGGTAAATCGGTTGTGGTGACGGGTGCGTTTGAGAATGATTTTAAGGTAACGGCTGAGCAATTTGAAGCCGCCATCACGCCCCGCACCAAAGTGGTGATGTATGCCTCGCCCAACAACCCGACTGGTACGGAGTACAGCGAAGATGAATTGCGGGCGATTGGTGACGTAGTCGCCCGCCACGAGCAGGTCTTTGTGCTGGCCGACGAGATTTATGAGTACATCAATTTTACGGGCAAAGGCCATTTTAGCATCGGTTCCATGCCCGAAATCCGCGACCGGGTGATTACGGTCAACGGCGTGGCGAAAGGCTTTGCCATGACCGGCTGGCGGATTGGCTTTATTGCCGCCGCCAAGTGGATTGCCGAGGGCGTTGAAAAATTGCAGGGCCAGGTGACTTCGGGGGCCTGCTCGATTGCCCAGAAAGCGGCAACGGCTGCCTTTAACGGACCGCTCGACGAGACCCGCAAGATGTCGGAGGCATACCATCGTCGCCGTGATTTGGTGGTGGGGCTGTTGCGTGAAATTCCGGGATTCAAAGTCGCCATGCCCGAAGGCGCGTTTTATGCGTTCCCGGATGTGAGCGCTTATTTTGGGAAAACCGATGGCAAAACCCGAATCAACGACTCCGACGACTTTAGCCTCTGGCTGCTCAACGAAGTTTTCGTGGCCACGGTAGCCGGATCGGGTTTTGGTGCGCCCAACTGCATTCGGATCTCGACGGCGGCGGCGGATGAAGCACTGGTCGAGGCCGTTGGGCGGATTAAAGTGTCGGTTGCAAAACTCCACTGATTGCGGTTCGCGGCGAATTTTGGAATGGTTTTTGTGCTTTGATTCTTTTGAGTCGTTTTCAAGATCACTCAATCATAAAATCGTCTTAACGCTATGAAAAACTGGCTGCTATTCCTCGGAATTATTATTTCACTCGGCTGTCAAAAAGCGCCCCAGGGCGACATGGACCCCGTTCAGAATACGGGTTTAGTGGGTAAGTGGAAGTTGGTCGAATACCTTGAAGCTGGTGGGAGTGGTGGCTGGCAAAAAATGGATGAAACCAGCGCACCCAAAATTGTTGAGTTCAAAGCCGACGGCAGTTTCACCGGTTCTGCCAGTTTTCCCTTCATCGAAGCCGACAAGTTGAAATCCTACAGGATTCTCGACGACAAACGACTGGAAATGGGCGTTAAAAATTCATTCGTCAGCTTTTTCGGTGTTCCCGCTCTATCCTGGCAATACGCCGATCTGACGCCGACAACCCTGCGCCTGACTTTTCCTTGCCCAGGCGGTTGCGGTGGCAAGTATGTCGCCGTCGAGTAGGGACACTAATTTTTTTAAAGTCGCGGGGGGGGGCCCCGGCCAACCGGGGGGGGGGGGGGGGGGGGTTGGGGGGGGGGGGGGGGCGGCCGACGGCGGGCGGGAGGAGTTGGCGGAGGTCTGGTTGAGCCGGGCTTCGAGGTCGGCGATCCGGGCC
>JAJAZB010000338.1 GCA_026785975.1 Cytophagaceae bacterium
AGGTCAGGCTGATGGTGAATTGCTTCAGGTCGGTTTCGGAGGGGATTTCAAACATGGCGTCGGTCATGATGGCTTCGCAGATGGAGCGCAACCCCCGGGCACCGAGTTTGTAGGTCAGGGCGTCTTCGTCAAAGTCCAACTCGACGCCTTCCGTGTGGAAAAGTTTGCCGTACTGCTTGGTGAGGGCATTTTTTGGTTCCGCCAGGACGGGTAAAAACAAACTGATTTTGCCCACTTACTTACCAGTTCAGAGTTGCCCCTACGAGTTCAAATGTGGAATGTGCCCCCATTAAATTCCCAAAACCATTTCCCCCTCATTACTCGGCCCGCAATGATTTCACCGGGTTCATCAGCGCCGCTTTGATGGCCTGATAGCTGACCGTCAACAGCGTAATGCCCAGTGCGCCCGCACCCGCCACGGCAAAAATCCACCAGGAAATTTCCGTGCGGTACGCGTATTTCTGGAGCCAGTTGCTGAGAAAATGGTAAGCCAATGGTGTGGCCACGAAGAAAGCGACAACGACCAGAATCACAAAATCTTTCGACAGCAACTGCCACAGGTTGAACACCGACGCGCCGAGTACTTTGCGGATGCCAATTTCTTTGGTACGCTGTTCGGCGGTGAACGAAGCCAGACCGAACAAGCCTAAGCAGGAAATAAATATGGCGAGAACGGCAAAGACCGACGCCAGCTTGCCGATGCGTTCTTCGTCAATAAATTTCCGGGCGTATTCCTGATCCACGAATTTGTAGTTGAAGGGAGAACCCGGATTGTATTTCTTGAAAACAGGTTCAATTTGGGCTAATGCGTCGCGTAGGGGCAGTCCTGGCTTCAGGCGCACGGTAATAAAATTGTCCCAGGAGTAATCCAGCACGAACAGGCAGGGCTGAACCGGCTGGTAGGGTGATTCCATCACCATGTCCTTCACCACGCCCGTGATCCGGTGCGGTTGGCCGCCCCACCGGATGGTTTCGCCCACCGCCAGGCCCGTGCGTTTTGCCGCCGTTTCGTTCAGGATCAACGACCCGGAGTCGGCGGGGAAACTGCGCGAAAAATCCCGGCCCTCCACCATCGTCCAGCCCATGGTTTTGCCGTAATCGTGGGTTACGCCTACGGTTTGCAGCAGCGCGACCGAGCCGGATTCTTTCCCTTTCCAGTCAAAATTTTGGTTGCCAACCGGGGTCTCGGTGGACGGCGCCGATGAACAAAACATATTCGCGACGGCGCCCGTCCGCAACAGGTCATTTCGGAGGGCATGGTAAGGCGTGTTGAAAAGCTCCGGGGTATTTTTCTGCACAATAATCAACCCCTCGCGGGTGTAGCCCACCGAACGATTTTTAGTGTGTTGAATCTGTCGAAACACAAGGATCGTTCCAATTATCAGCGTGATCGATACCGTAAACTGAATCACAACCAGCACTTTGCGGGGCGTAACCGCTAAACGATTCGTCGTCAGGATGCCCTTCAACACCTTCACGGGGGCAAAGCCCGACAAATACAGGGCCGGATAGCTACCGGCAATTAGTCCCGTAAACAAGGTGAACCCCAACGCCGTCAGCCAGAAAAAAGGACTACCCCAGGGAACAGCTATTGTCTTGTCGGTCAGCTCGTTAAAGAACGGGAGACCCGCCTGCACGATGAGCAGGGCCAGCAAAAAAGCCAGCGTAGCCACCAACAGCGATTCCCCGAAAAATTGGGCGATTAGCTGCCCCCGCCGGGAACCGACCGCTTTGCGGATGCCGACTTCTTTAGCTCGTTTTTCGGAGCGGGCCGTGCTGAGATTCATGAAGTTGATGCAGGCCAGGAGCAGCACAAACCCGCCAATGATGCCAAACAGCCACACGAACTCGATCCGTCCGCCCACCACTTGCCCGTTTCGGAACTCGCTGTGCAGATGCCAGTCGGCCATCGGGTGCAGGTAAATTTCTGGCTTGTTTTCTGGTCGGTGTGGTTTGGCAATGTCCTTGATTTGGGCATTTAGTTTGCCAAGATCAACCGACTCGTTTAGCTCGACAAACAGCCGCCAGTGCTGCGTACTCCATTGATTCTGGGCTTCTTTTACCCAAGCCAGGTCATTGACTGCTTTGGCCCAGGGCAAAAAGAGTTTGGTATCGTGAAAGGTCGTGTTGCGGGGCAAGTCCTGAAAAACACCCCCTACGTTCAGGTAGGTTCGGTTGTCTAACTTTATGGTTTTCCCCATCGGGTCGGTATCGCCAAAAAGGGCTTTAGCCAGCGATTGGGCGAGCAGGGCTGAAGAAGGGTCGTTGAGAGCATTGCGCTGACCTTTCAGCATCATAAAACTGAGCATCTCGGGTAAGTCCGGCTGAACCCACACGCCGGGCTGCGTAACCTGCTTATCGCCCACGGCCAGGATGCGGGGAAAACTGGGAAAAACAAGCGCCATGCGTTTAAAAGCACTGCCGTAGTCGGTACGGAGTTTGTCGGCCAGCGGAATGGCCACCGCTTCGCTGGTAGTGGCTTCCCCGTTAAATGTTTGGGTATCCATGACCTGCGCCAGTCGGCGGTAGTTTTGGTGATAGGTGTCGAAGGACAGTTCATCGTAAACCCACAGGCCAATCAACATGGCGACCGCCATGCCCACGGCCAGTCCACCGATGTTGATCGCTGAATAGACTTTGTTTCTAACCAGGTTTCGGCGGGCGATTTTGAAGTAGTTTCGGAGCATGGTTTTGTTGTTTTGGGTATCTTTGGAAAAACTCGTCAGATTATGGAAACGCAGGCCATCGAAATTACCGAAATTGAAACGCTTTTAGAAGAAACCATGTCGTTGAATCACTCCCGGCTTACGTACCGATTGAGCGTTCTGCTGTCAGCTTACGAAGAGCGGTATGATATCATGCCCGAATTGGAGTTAGAGTTGACATCAGGGCGCGGCAAACCGGATGTAGCAATCTTCCCAAAACTTACTTATAACTGGGAAGAAGACATTATTCGATATACCCAGCCACCCATCACCGCCATCGAAATTCTGTCTCCTACGCAGGCATTTGACGCACTGATCACTAAAATCAGGAAAATATACTTTCCCGCTGGTGTCCAATCAGCTTGGTTAGTGGTTCCCTCCGTTAAAGCCATGCATCTGTTTTTGCCGGGACAACCTGTTTCCATCGTCACATCAGGTATCTTCCACGACCCCGTTTCTGAGGTCAGCTTGCCCATCGATTCCATTTTTCGGTAAGCAAAACTGACTACTCGCTGCGTAAACTCTTCACCGGATTCATCAGGGCGGCTTTGATGGCCTGAAAACTCACCGTGAGCAGCGCGATGAGCAGGGCCAGCAGCCCGGCCAGCGCAAACACCCACCATTCCAAGTCGATTTTGTAGGCAAAATCCTGTAGCCACTGGTTCATGGCGTACCAGGCAATCGGTGCAGCGAGAACCATCGCGACCAGCACCAGTTTTAGAAAATCTTTGGAAAGCAGCCCCACAATACTGGCCACGCTGGCCCCCAGCACCTTCCGCACGCCGATTTCCTTGGTACGTTGCTCGGCGGTGAACGTAGCGAGACCGAATAAACCTAAGCAGGCAATAAAAATGGTGAGTAGGGCGAAACTGTTCAGGATGACCCCAACCTTCTGCTCCGATTGGTAGGTCTTATCGACAAGCTCGTCCATGAACGCATAGGTGAATGGCTCTTCGACGCCAAATTGAGTCCATTGGGTTTTCAGGGAAGCTAAAAACCCCGCCATGTCCGTGGTTTTTACTTTGACGATGAGGCCCCAGTTTCGTTCATAAACCATCAGCAGCGGCGTGATGGATTCGTGGAGGGATTTGAAATGAAAGTCTTTCACCACGCCAATGACCCGGTAGACTTTCTTTGTTCCGTCGTTGTCCACCACGCGGGTTACGTTGTGGCCTACGGCATTTTTACCCCAGCCAAACGCGTTGGCCGCCGCTTCGTTGATGATAATTCCCGACGAATCGGTGGTTAGTTTTTCGGAGAAATTTCGCCCGGCGGCCATCTCCATGCCCATCGTTGGAATGTAGCGGTCGTCGATTCCGTATTGCAGGGTACGCATGAGTTGAGCGTCGTTCCCTTCCGGGTACGCCAGCGAATTATTGGAATCCGTAGGACCAGCCGGTTTGTAGGGAGACGTGGTTACGTTGACGACCCGCGCATCGTTCAACAGTTGTTCCCGCAAAACGGCTTCGTTTTTACCTAACGCCCACGAATTTTCCAGAACCAGCAACTGCTCTTTGTCGTAGCCGAGTTTTTTATGCTGAATGTAGGCGAGTTGGCGATAGACCGTTATCGTGCCCACGATGAGGCAAATGGAAATAGAAAACTGAAAAATCACCAGCCCGCTGCGTAACCCAAATCCGTTGCGGGAGCCTGCGAATCGCCCTTTCAGCACCACCACGGGTTTGAACGACGAGAGGAAAAACGCGGGATAAATGCCCGCCAACAGGCCAACAACCAGACCTACCCCCAAAAGGCCGGGTAAAATAAGCGGATTGGTTGTCAAGCCGAGGCTTAGTTGCTTACCGGCCAGGTCGTTGAAAATGGGCAAAGCCAAGGGCAACAAGCCCACTGTCAACACCAAAGCAATGGATGTCAGCAGGAGGGATTCTACTAAAAATTGCCCTACCAATTCGAGTTTAGCCGAACCCAACACCTTACGAACGCCCACTTCTCTGGCCCGTTTTGAAGCCCCCGCCGTGGACAGATTGATAAAATTGATGCAGGCAATCAGCAGCATAAACACGGCAATGGCGCTAAAAATATAGACGTATTTCAGGTCGCTACCCGCTTCCAATTCATTGGAGCCGTTGGAGTTAAAGTGAATGTCGGTCAATCGCTGGAGTTGAAAACCCAGTTGGTTCCCTTTCGTCCGAAATTGAGCCAAACTCATGCCCATTGCCTGTAGTATTTGTGGCCCCATGTGTGTTTCGACCATGTTTGGCAATTTGGCCTCCAATTGCTTGTAATCGTAGCCTTCGGGCAGCACCAGGTAGGTGAAATAATTGGAGGTCAGCCAGGAAGTCGATGCGGCCTCCGTATCGGAGGCCATCGAACCAAACAAATCGAAATGAAAATGCGCGTTGCTGGGAATTTTATCAAATACCCCGGTGACGCGGAAAGGCAGTTTATCCGACCCTTTTTTGAAATAAAGTACGTTGCCGATGGGATTTTCAGTACCAAAATACCGCTGCGCCAATTCGCTGGAAATCACGACGCAATTGGGCTGGATTAACGCCGTTTTTGGATTGCCTTTCAGAAAAGGAATCGTGAACACCTCAAAAAAATTGGCATCCACGTAGGCCAGTTTATCCCCTACGAAAAACTGGTTGCCAACGGCAACGCGCGGTGTGCCAAAATTGCGGAGCCGGGTCGCCTGCTGTACTTCTGGGTAGTCGTTGCGTAAAACCTGGGCCGTCGGTGGCATGACGAAAGCCTCGTTTATTTTTCCGCCATTGATGTTGGCTTTAAATACAATCCTGACAATTCGGTCGGCCTTTTCGTTGAACCGGTCGTAGCTTAGCTCATCTTGTACGAACAGCAGGATAATCAGGCTCGTGGCCATGCCGAGCGCCAGTCCGGCGATGTTGAGGACGGAAAAGGCGCGGTGGCGAATCAGATTCCGACCGGCGATTTTGAAGTAATTGCGCAGCATGAGGGAGTTGATTGAAATTGGTTTAAAAAGTTCGTCAGGTCGTCGTTTCAAAGCAAAAAGTCGCAGAAAACCCAGCACCTCCACCGCGTACTGCCGCCGCGCCACCCGTTCGCCAGCCAGCGCCACCCGCCGCTGAAACCGCTCGTGCAAATCCCCCTGCACTTCTTCCAGCAGGTGCGGCGCGCAGAACCAGGTTAGCAGGCGCTCGGCCCAGCGGGGTGGGACGGTGGGTTTCATACGCTGAAAGTGGGCAAGGCTTGTGGTGAAACCGAGGCCCACAACTGCTCGCGTACCTGCCGAACTTCGTGCAGAGTGCGGCTACCCAGCGCCGTGACCGTAAACAAACGCTTGCGCCGACCGCCGCGCTCGGCAGTGGCTTCGCCCAACCGGGAACTGAGCATACCCTTTTCCTGAAGGCGGTGCAGGGCGGCGTGTACCGCGCTGAGGCTCACGGAGCGGGCAGTTTGTTGCTCCAATCCGTCGGCGATGGCTACCCCGTAGGCGCTTTCGTGGAGGACGGCCACCGTCAGCAAAACCAGTTCTTCAAATTCGCCCAGGTACGTTCGTCGCATGGCAGGGGATTACTTTCATTTATGTAGATAAAATCTCGTGCCAAAAATAGAAAGGCCTCTTCAGTGCCTTTACGGGCACTTTTCAAGATGAAATCTGTCCGTTTTCGTACAGTCAGCGTCCAGGATTGGACACGGGCTTGGGACTTCGCGCAGAAATTGGACGTCAGTAAATACGGCCGTCCGTTTAGGCAGATTACAAAAATAAGTACGCAAACGATAGATGCCGGAAGCCAGAAAACTTCTGAGTAGTTTGGAGAATTACCTAGTTTGCAGGCAAGTTGTGAGCGCCTGGAAAACGCCATTCCCAATCCTGTTTTAATCTAAAACCGACTCCCATGACGATTGAACGTATCTTTGAAAACAACGAAAAGTGGATTGCCGGCAAACTGGCGGGTAATGAAAATTACTTCCGGGATTTAGCGAAAGGGCAGCAGCCCGAGTTCCTGTACATCGGCTGCTCCGATAGCCGCGTAACCGCCGAAGACCTCATGGGCGTTCAGCCCGGCGAGGTGTTCGTTCACCGAAACATTGCCAACCTGGTCAACAGCGTGGATTTGAACGTTATGTCGGTGCTGAACTACGCGGTACGATACCTGAAAGTAAAGCACGTTGTTTTGTGTGGTCACTACAATTGCTGGGGCGTAAAAGCGGCCATGTAACCCGCCGACCTGGGAATTTTGAATCCCTGGCTAAGAAATATCCGGGATGTGTACCGCCTGCACAAAGAAGAACTCAATGCGATCGAAGAGACAGGTGCCCGGTACGACCGACTCGTGGAACTCAACGTGGAGGAGCAATGCGTGAACCTTATCAAAACCGCCGCCGTGCAGGAAGCCTACCGCGAAAGGTGCTGGTACACGGGTGGGTATTTGACGTGAACACCGGCAAGCTGATCGACCTTAAAATTGATTTTGCCAAGAAATTAGAAAACATCATCGACATCTACAACCTGTACCCGGATTGAGTGGTTGGTTGCAATCCGGTGCAATTACTCCCTTTCGGGTGAAAGAATATATATTTATAAAAACCTGAATATCAGCACTTTGCTCCGTAGCGTAGGGACTGCGCGTCGGAGCGAGAGTATCACCCGAAAGGGAATAAGTACTCGTTATTAGGTTATTGGTTATTACGTAACCCACTGACAATAAGAGAATAACGTACTAACTGATAATCTAACAACCTAATAACGAGTGCTTATTCCTTGTCGTTCGGAGCCACGACCCGCACGAACGCGCTGCGTCGGGGAGCCGGAACCAGAGCCTCTTCGCCCCGGAGACCTTTCCAGAGGATTTCGTTGAAAAGATTATCGTCGATCCGGTCGACGTCGGCGAAATCCAGGCCCTCCGACTTCTTGGCGCTCGGCGTGTAGGCGGTGTTCAGGGTTTCCAGGTCGACGTTGCTCGGCAACGCCTGGTACGGGGCAACGTTGGGCGTGGCCGTAAAACTGCGGAACATCGGCGTAGCCCCGGCGTCGTACTGGCTCATCGGCGGCAAACCCAGGATGAGTTCCATCGTGCGGAGCATCCCCGAAGTCGAGTACATGGTGTGATCGACGAAATGCCGCTTCACGTACGGGCCGATCACGAGCGCATTGGAGCGGTGGGCGTCCACGTGGTCGGGGCCGTTCTGGGCGTCGTCTTCCACAATAAAGACCGCTGACTGGCTCCAGATGGGACTTTTACTTAAATGCTCGACGAACATCCCAACCGCCAGGTCGTTGTCGGCCACGCAGGCGTAGGGTGTCGGTCGGTTCAGGGCCATGCCCTGCGTGTGATCGGCACCGAGCCGGATTGAACTGAAAGCCGGTACCGCGTTGGCAACGACGAGCGAATCAAAATCACGCTTCCACTGACTGACGCGGGTCGTGTCTTTCACGTTTTGCTGGTAGTACGTGGCGAAATACGAGCAAACGTGGGCTTGGTCCAGGGCCGGAATATTGCCTTTGGTGTTGTCGACAAACACGCCGTAGCTGCGGTAACTCACGCCTTTTCGTTTACAAAAATCCCAAATGAATCCGTCTTTGTCGTTGGCAATGGGCCGCCGCCCCATGCCTTCGGTGACACCCCCGCGCCGACCGTAGCCGGTGGGCCAGGTTTTTTCCAGATAATCATTGGCGTGGGCACCCATACTCCAATTGTGGCCGTCGGCGCTGACTTCGGCATCGACGTAAAAATTATCCAGCAGCACGTACTCGCGGGCCGGTTTATGCTGATTGGGCGTGTACTTTTCGCCAAACAGGCAGAGCGTCGAGTCGCCGTTGCCTTCCTTCATGTCGCCGAACACCTGATCGTAGGTGCGGTTTTCTTTCAGGATGTAAAACACGTACTTGATCGGCGAAGGCGGTCCGTCGTCACGGCCGCCGACCTTCATCGGGATGGGTGATGCGCGGTTCCCCGCCGGGGCATTCCGATTTCCAGGTTGGCCTTCGACCTGGAGTTCAGTAGCTTTTCTGTAAGGGGTGTTGGCGTAAACTTTCTTGGAATAAAGCACCAGCGCCGCCTCGCCGGGTTCGTCGATGATGCTCATCGTTCCCTTCATCAGATTGCCGATGTACTGCAACCGGCCGTTGGGTTGAGGGGCTTCGCCCACGTGGGATTCCGAGCGCACGGCGCGGCTCACCGGCTGCGGCCCCAGCGGATTGGCGAAGGAGGTAAAGCCCTTGCCATTGGTTACAAAAATGCGGGTGTCGACCACGCGCACACTCGTCGGGTACCAGCCCACCGGGATAAACCCGCGCGAGGCACTTTTGCCGGGGGTGCGCACGTCGAACACCGACAGGGCGTTGTTGTCGGCGTTGGCGATGTAGAGCATCTTTTCATCTTTCGACAGCGCCAGTCCGTTCGTCATCGACCCGACCGGCGAGTTGGGGTACAGGGCCGCGTCGAGGACTTCAATGACGTTCCGGGTTTTGGTATCGATCACCGACACGCTGTTGTCGCCCGCGTTGGCCACGTAGAGCGTTTTTCCGTTCCGACTCAGAATCAGTTCGTTGGGATTGTGGGCAACGTCGATGGTGGCGGTCAGCTTTCGCGCGACCGTGTTGAAGACGGCGACTTTCTGGCCCCCCCAGAGCGAAATGTATAATTCGTTGCGGTCGGGCGATAAAACGCAGGTGTAGCC
>JAJAZB010000339.1 GCA_026785975.1 Cytophagaceae bacterium
CCTAAATCCCGGCCAATCCTGGTTCAGACAAATTCAGACAAACCGCCGATAAATAATCCGCATGAACTTCGAGCTTACCTCCGACTACCAACCCACCGGCGACCAGCCCCAGGCCATTGCCCAACTCGTTGAAGGCATTCAAAACGGCGAACCCGCCCAGGTACTGCTCGGGGTGACGGGGAGCGGCAAAACCTTCACCGTGGCCAACGTCATCGCGCAACTCGACCGCCCGACGCTGGTGTTGAGCCACAACAAAACGCTGGCGGCGCAGCTTTACGGGGAATTCAAGCAATTTTTCCCCAACAACGCTGTCGAGTATTTCGTCAGCTACTACGATTATTACCAGCCCGAGGCGTACATCGCGACCACGAATACGTACATCGAGAAGGATCTTGCAATCAACCAGGAAATTGATAAACTCCGCCTGTCGACGACCTCGTCGCTGATGTCGGGGCGGCGCGACGTCATCGTGGTGGCGTCCGTGTCGTGCATTTACGGCATGGGCAACCCGGAGGAATTCCGGCGGAGTATCCTGCGGATTGGGGTGGGCGAGATCATTTCGCGCAACCAGTTTCTTTACCGGTTGGTCGAAATCCTGTACTCCCGCACCGAAGCCGACTTTCAGCGGGGTACGTTCCGGGTGAAAGGCGATAGCGTGGATATTCACCTGCCCTACGCTGATTTTGGGTACCGCATCGTGTTTTTTGGCGATGAAATCGAAGCCATTCAGCGCATCAACGTGCAGACGGGCAAGAAGATCGGGGACGAAAAAATGGTGGCTATTTTCCCGGCCAACCTCTTCGTGACGGGCCGCGATACGCTCATCAACGCCATGCACGAAATTCAGGACGACCTGGTTTTGCAAATCAAAAACTTCGAGCGCGACCTACGGTTGCAGGAAGCCGACCGCATCAAGCAGCGCACGGAATTCGACATGGAAATGATGCGCGAACTGGGCTATTGTTCGGGCATCGAAAACTACTCCCGGTACTTCGACCGCCGTTTGCCGGGTCAGCGGCCCTTCTGTTTGCTCGACTTTTTCCCCGATGATTACCTGCTCGTGGTGGACGAAAGCCACGCGACCATGCCCCAAATCCGGGCCATGTGGGGCGGTGACCGCTCGCGCAAGGAGGCACTGGTAGACTACGGGTTTCGGTTGCCCTCGGCGTTGGACAATCGTCCGTTGACGTTCCAGGAATTTGAAGCCATGTCGGGCCAGACCGTTTTTGTGAGCGCCACGCCCTCCGACTACGAACTGCGCAAAAGTGAGGGCGTGGTCGTGGAGCAAATTATCCGTCCGACGGGTTTGCTTGACCCCGAAATTGAGGTTCGTCCGAGTATGAATCAGATTGACGATTTACTGGAAGAAATCCACGACCGCGTGGAGCGCCACGAGCGCGTGCTGGTGACGACGCTCACCAAGCGCATGGCCGAAGAACTCAGCAAGTACCTCGACCGCGTGGGGGTGAAGTGCCGCTACATTCATTCGGAAGTGAAGACGTTGGAGCGGATCGAAATTCTGCGGGAATTGCGCCTGGGCGTGTTTGACGTGCTGGTGGGGGTCAACCTGCTGCGCGAGGGGCTGGACTTGCCCGAGGTTTCGCTGGTGGCGATTATGGACGCCGACAAAGAGGGTTTTCTGCGCGATATCCGGTCCCTGATTCAGACCATTGGCCGGGCCGCCCGGAATGATCGCGGCAAGGTGCTGATGTACGCCGACCGGATGACGGGTTCGATGCAGAAAGCCATTGACGAGACCAACCGCCGCCGGGACATTCAAATGGCCTACAACGAAGAACACGGCATCACGCCCCGGACGATTCTGCGCTCGCGGGAGGCAATTATGGAACAGACCAGCATCGCCGATTTGATGGGCAAACCCAGCCGTCCGTCGTACTATTCCGAAACCGAACACCTGCAACTGGCCGCCGATCCCGTGGTGCAGTACATGAGCAAAGACCAACTCGTTCAGCAGGTGAAGCGACTCGAAGGCGAGATGGAAAAAGCGGCAAAAGAACTCGACTTTCTGGCTGCTGCGCGACTGCGGGATGAGATGCTGGCGTTGAAGAAGCGGGTGGAAAACGCTTAAATTCAAGAGGGCCAAATGTATTTTCTTCGAACTTGATATGCTCACAGAACAAATTCCACCGGCCGTTGTTGATGTTTTCCGAACTCACGGCGTCATTAAAGTTTACCTTTTCGGCTCCGCCCTGACGCGTGATTTTAACGAAAATAGCGATGTAGATTTACTCGTTACTTTCAACGATGTGCCACTGCTGGATTTTGCCGATAACTTTTTTGATTTACAAGAAGAATTAGAATTGATTTTAGGACGGAGAGTGGATTTGGTCATCGAAAAAGATTTGCGTAACCCGTACCTGATTGCCAACATCAACCGTACTAAACGATTATTTTATGACCGAAGCAGTCAAGAAGTGGCTGTTCGACGTGCAAACGTCCATTGAAGCGATCGAAAGTTACTTGGGCGAATCTCGCGACTTCAACGAATACAGGCGTAATCAAATGCTCCGCCGGGCCGTTGAGCGAGAGTTTGAAATTATTGGAGAGGCAATTAATCGAATTCGTAAATCAAATGAAGGTCCTGAAATAAGAAATGCGTCTAAAATTGTCGTATTACGAAATCAGATTATACACGCCTACGACAACATTTCTGATGAGATCATTTGGGGTATCATTGATAAATATCTGCCTGCGTTATCTGAGGAAATTAAAATTTTGTTAGGAGCACCCTTGTCATGACCAGCCCCGCCCCCAACTCCCCCCTGCACAAGCTTATGGCCCACCACGCCCAGGCGGGTACGGTGGAGTGGATTGGCCTGCGCCCCGCCCGGCGCGAAACCATGCAGGTCGTGGAGGAGGTGTACGCCCGTTTCGGCACGGGTCTGGACGGCGA
>JAJAZB010000340.1 GCA_026785975.1 Cytophagaceae bacterium
ACCTACGATTACGCCTACGAACCCGTCCGCGACCAGACCACCTACGACCTCGCTTCGGTGACCAAAGTGGCCGCCACGCTGCAAGCGATCATGGCTTTGAACGAGCAAAAACTACTCGACCTCAACCAAAAAGCCTCGCACTACTTGCCGGAGTTGAAGGGAACGAACAAGGAAAATATCATCATCCGCGACCTGCTCATGCACCAGGCGGGGCTGGTGGCGTTCGTTCCGTTTTGGGAGCGCACCCGGAGCCAGTCGGGGCCATCCGGCACCTTTGACTCCTCGTATTATCGCCGGATGGACACGCTCGACTACAATCTGCAAGTCGCGCCCAAGTTGTACACCCGGTCGGCGACGAAGGATTCGGTTTGGAAGTGGGTCATCAAGTCCCCGCTCAGCCCGAAGCGCGATAAAAATGGTCACCCCGTTTTTATTTACTCCGACCTGGGATTGATTATGCTGTGGCACGTTGTCGAGGCCATTGTGCAGCAACCGATGGAAACGTTTGTCGCGCAACATTTTTACGAACCCTTGGGCATGGGTCGAACGGGTTTTAACCCGCTCAAACGCCTGCCTCTTCTGGATATAGCCCCCACCGAAAACGATTATCTGTTCCGGGAAGCCCAGCTACGCGGTACCGTGCAGGACCAGAACGCAGCCATGCAGGGAGGCGTTTCGGGCCACGCCGGGCTGTTTAGCAACGCGGGCGATCTGGCGATTCTGATGCAGATGAATTTGCAAAAAGGCTACTACGGGGGTCGGCAATTTTTGCAACCTAGCACCGTTCCGCTTTTCACGAAAAACTACACGACCCGCAGCCACCGGGGTTTAGGCTGGGACCGTCGCCCCAACGAGGGCGACAACGGATACGTGTCGGCGTTGACCTCGTCGCGCTCGTTTGGGCACTCCGGCTACACCGGAACCCTGGTTTGGGCCGATCCCGATCAGGATCTGGTCTTTATTTTTCTTTCCAACCGCGTTTATCCCGATGCGTCCAACACCCTCATCACGACGCAACGAATTCGCAACCGGGTGATGGAGGCCGTGTACCGCGCCATCGAAACCCCAATGGCCAGCGCAACGACACAGCGATAATTACCGGGCTTTGCCGAAGGTGATTCCCCATGTCAGGTGAACGGTAGAAAGCGCCGATGAAAAACAGGCCACGATGCCGAGGCGATTGCCCACGAACCGCCCCCAGGGAGCCTGTACGCTTGCCGACAACGCCAGGCCGGGAACATTCTGCTTCACCCGGTCGTAGGCGTAATAATCCGAGGCGGGGACGTACCACACCCAACCGATGTAGCTACCGGTTTTTCGCCTTAATTCTACGTTCTCAACGCCCCGGTACCGCACCCAGGCCGGGCCGATGGAAAGATTCAGATCCGCGCCTCGTTTGTACGGAAGCGGAATGGCCCGCCCGACCAGCAACGCCGTGTAGGTGTAGCGGTGAAAAACGCGTTCGGCGTACCGCGAATCGGTGTACTCCCGATTGGCGAGTCCCCGAACGGTGAATGAATACGCGTTGCGCAATCGCAGATGCACTTCCCAGTCGAAGGATATAGCAGAGACAAGATTTTTAGAAATTGGTTGAAAATACCCCAGCCCGAAGCCCACCGTTGCTTTGAAGATGCGCGTTGAGTCGGAATTCTGCGCGAAAGCCGTTGAGCAAAAAAGACAAAAAAGTAGCGAAAACAGGGTGAAGCGCATTGCCGGGTGGTTGGAATGACGAATGTACCAAATTGCCCCGACGGCGTTAAAATTTTTAACGCCTTGACCTTGAAACGTCTGCTCTCTACCTTCGGTCGATCATCAATCCAAACACCATGAAAACGTACATTCACCTGCTTGCCGCCGCCTGCCTGCTGGCCTCCTGCGCACCCAAATCCGTGGTCCGGCTACGCCCGGTGGCCGAAGAAACCCGCTTTACAGATGGACTGGAAGCCATCAAACAGGAACAGCATGACCTGAAGATTGTGACCATGTTTGAAAATACACCCCCTACGAACGGGACGCCAGGTGAACTATTCTAATTTTTAATGCTGAAGTTTTCAACCAGACGGATCAGAACCTGGAGGTGCGACCTGATGATTTTCACCGCCGCCGACGTGATCAGGAAGGCGAAGGGAAGGGAATGTGCTAATTTCTAATGTGCTAATTTCCAATTGTTTTCATTCGCACATTAGAAATTAGCACATTAGAAATTCCTTACCCCGGCGGAGTAAATGGTTCTTTCGCCGGGGAGTTTTCCAAACCGAACCAAGTTTAAAACCAATGAATCAGAAAATTCGCATCAAACTGAAGTCGTTCGACCATAGCCTGGTCGATAAATCTTCGGAGAAAATCGTGAAGGCCGTCAAGGCGACGGGCGCGCTCGTGAGCGGTCCTATCCCCCTGCCCACCGACAAGGAAAAATTCACCGTACTGCGTTCGCCGCACGTGAACAAAAAGGCCCGGGAGCAGTTTCAACTCTGCACCTACAAGTGCCTGATCGACATCTACTCGACTTCGGCCAAAACCGTCGATGCGCTGATGAAGCTCGAATTACCCAGTGGTGTCGATGTGGAAATTAAGGTGTAACGCGCCGTTCGATGAAATTGAAAAAGCCCGGTTTCGCTTTGGCGGAACCGGGCTTTTTGTTTATAATTATCTGTTTATCAGTAAATTATCCCCCCCCATCCATATTTTTTCAACTCAGTTTCAAGGCGCTGAATGCGCGCTTGCAGGTTAGAGAGCAGGGCGTCTTTGTCGCGGTTACTTTCTTTCAGTGCGCTGATGTGCTCCTGGTAGTGGGTCTCTGCGTCGGGCGTGAGGGAAGCAGGGTTGGCCGGAGGGCTGAGCAATTGCCCGGGTTTGGCTACGTGATCGGCCAGTTCGTCGGGCATCAACTCCGGCACGGAAACACCGAACAATCCGGCCAGGGGCACCAAATACCTCGACTTCATTTGGGTGTGGTCGGCCTCCCAGGATCCGTAGGTACTGGCATCCACCCGGATGTGCTCGGCTACTTCTTTCTGGGATAATTTGGCGGCTTGGCGATACTGGCGGAGTTTGGTTCCTGGAGTCATTCGGCGGCAATTTAGCGGTTGGTTCAGAGCGAGGCGACAAGGGATCCACCGTTCGATAAATCACCAAATAAAGTTAGCGAACGGTAAAATCCTACCAAATCTTGGATTTTCCCCGGAAGATTCTTAGGTTTTTCCCTGAAAAAAAAGGAATTTCCCCGTCTGGAGTCTGAGAATGATTCTTGACCTTTGTCCCACTTTTCCACCGATAATATCCTGCCGCCGCCAGCTTTAGTTAACAGGTTCCGATTCATCACCTTTATTTGACCGTACCCGCTATGCGTTCAGCCCGACTGTTTTCCTCGTTTCAGCCTTCCCGTCGCGAAGACAACGCGCCCGCCACGCTGTACGCATTGGTACGGGCGATGGGCGCGCGGGTGACGAAAACGGCGGTGTGGGAAACGCTTCGCGAGCATCCCGATTCAGCGAGCCTGTTGGGATTGAGCGACGTACTCACGACGTGGCGCATCGAAAACACGGCCCTGCAACTGGCCTCCGTCGAGCAATTCCGAGAACTGCCACGCCCTTCGTGGCCCACCTCCGCGAACGCAAGGGCTGGTTTGCGCTGATTACTTCCGTGCAGGCCAGCAATTCCCACTTTGGAAGTTGTAAGTCTCTGATTATCAACACAAATTAAATTGTATTATTCCGTGTTTTTCTAATTGCTTGATTGTTAAGTAATTACGAAGCATTTTTCAATTTTCAAGGCACTGA
>JAJAZB010000341.1 GCA_026785975.1 Cytophagaceae bacterium
TCCCATGGCGCTGTACGCAAACAGGTAATCGGTGCCCCGCGTGGCCTGAATGTGCTCGGCCACGGCGCTACGGGCGTCGACCAGCATGGTTTGGTCGGGCACGCGGTCAAGGAAGGGCCGCGATTCGATGAGGGTACGCAGGTGCTGCATCTGCCGGGCACCATTCAATTCAAGCGATTCATTCCAGGGTTTCAGGGGTAGGTTGACCGGCTCGCGGGTTTTGTCCCACATCTGCCAGACCGAGTGGCAGCCGTAGGTGTGCCCGAATGCCCCCGCGAACACGTCGAAGTAGGCGTACTTGCGCACGTCGTAGGCGTTGGAATGGCCGAGTTCTTTGGGGTTGAAACACACCGGGTGGTCTTCGTAAATCGGCTCGCCATCGAGCACGGGCTTCACCGGCGTGAGGGCGTACACTTCGGCCATTTTATCGTAATTGCGCTGGTCGCGGCAATGGCCGTTTTGCATCATGTTGATATCGAGCCAATTGTCGTTGTGAAACCAGTTGGACGAGGAGCCGTGATCCACCGGTTGGGGGTGGTAGGTCATCAACGCTTTATCCAGCCCGCCGACGCCCTCCTGGATGCCCGCCGCCATGTTTTGCCAGGTTTCCACGTCCGGCGAACCGGGGCGCGGGTTGCGGTCGCCGCCCAGAATCCAGACGATGTTCGTTCGGGTTTTGTAGCGGTTGCCAATCCACTTCCCGTAGCTACGGGCGTTGGTCGGGTTGAAAATCTCCGGGCCTTTTCCCCACTGCATTTTATTGAGTTTATCGCCCCAGGTGGGCAGCAGGCCGATGTACAGGTTGTTTTTCGCCGCCAGATCAATCAACTCATCCACGTACTTGAAATACGCTTCGTTGGGTTTGTTGGGATCGTCGTTTTGTAGCGGCATTTGTCCGTAGGCATTGGGCGTACGCAGGCCATCTAATTCGGCCAGGGCTACGGCTTGAATTACGGTAAAACCCTGCTCGGCGCGTTTCTTGAAGTACATCTCGGCTTCCTCGCGCTTCAACCGGTGAAACAATTCCCAGGCGGTATCGCCCAGCCAGAAAAAGGGAGTTCCATCGGCCTTCACTAAAAAACGCTTATTATCCGATACCTTGAGGGCTTGAAGTTGGGCGTTTGAGTGAAAAGTTGAAAGGGAAAAGTTAAAAGTTAAAAGCAAAAGTAGATTTCGCATGGATTTAGAGGTTTGGCGGCTAAGATAGTAGTAACGAAAGAGAAAACTGACACAGATTGTCCCATGAGTTTTCTTTTCCCAACGATTTAAGTTTATTTGAGTGCCTCGTCGGTACTCGCTCTGATTTCTGAACCTAACGCTGATGTTTACACGCCTGCTTGCCGCATTGACTCTGGCGGTTCTATTGGTTTCGCCGGGGTTTGCCCAGAAAAAGACAACCACTAAAACCGTCCCCACGAGTACGTATTTTCCGCCCAAACACACCTGGGAACGCAAGACCCCGGCCGATCTGGGATTAAACGCGGTCCGAATTCAGGAAGCCATCGCTTTTGCCCGCGCCAACGAGGCCAAAGCGCCGCGCAACATGGAACTTTCACACTACCAGAGTTTTGGCAAAGAACCCTTTGGCGCGGGCATCGGGCCGTTTGCCGAACGGGGGGAGCCAACGGGCCTGATCGTGTACAAAGGCTACCTCGTGGCCGAGTGGGGCGAGCCGCTCCGTACCGACATGACCCACAGCGTGACCAAGAGTTTTTTGTCGACCGTCGTGGGTTTGGCCGTGGAGCGGGGTCTCATTGGTAGCGTACACGACACCGTGGCGCCTTACGTGCCGCCCATCGAGGTGTACGGCCAGCCCGTGATGCGACCGGCGGAGGAATTGGGCCAGCCGCAACTGCTCCGGCTTTTTGCCACGCCCCACAACCGCACCATCACCTGGGATCACCTGCTCCGGCAAACCAGCGATTGGGAAGGTACGCTTTGGGGCAAACCCGACTGGGCCGACCGACCCAGTGCCCAGGCCAGCGAGTGGCTAACGCGCCCGCGCAACAAGCCCGGCAGCGTGTACGAATACAACGACGTGCGGGTCAACGCGCTCGCGCTGGCCGCAACCAGCGTGTGGCGCAAACCCCTGCCCGACGTCGTCAAAACCCACATCATGGAACCCATCGGGGCCTCGAATACCTGGCGCTGGACGGGCTACCGCAACGCCTGGATTGTGCTCGATGGCCACCCGGTGCAGTCGGTGAGCGGCGGCGGGCACTGGGGCGGCGGGCTATTTATCAACGCGTTCGACCTGGCGCGGTTTGGGTTGCTGACGCTGCACCGGGGTCGTTGGCAGGACCGGCAGTTGCTGGCGGAAACGTGGGTAGCCCAGGCCCTGACCCCGACCACCGCCCAACCGACGGTCGGGTACATGAACTGGTTTTTGAATACCGACAAAAAATACCTGCCCAGTGCGCCCCTCAGCGCGTTTGCGCACATTGGCAACGGTACGAATATGGTCTACGTCGACCCTGACCATGAACTGGTGATGGTCGTTCGCTGGATCGAAAATAAAGCCCTCGATGCGATGGTGAAAAACGTATTGGAGGCGTTTCCCCAGAAATAGGACGACGGTCAGACGGAACGTCGGACCCGAGATTCCTGCCGATAAGAACGTTTTTTGCGCTAAACAGCCTTTCTAACCAAAACCCAAGCTCAATGAAAAATCTACTCCTGTTTCTGTTTTGCCTCGCTCTTTCAAACAACCTGTCGGCGCAAAAATTCAAGTCCCTCTTCAACGGGGAAAACCTCAGCGGCTGGACCATCCACGGCACCGAAAAATGGTACGTGGAAGACGGCCTCCTGGTCTGCGAAAGCGGTCCCGATAAGAAGTACGGGTACCTATCGACCGATAAAAATTACAAGAATTTTATCCTGACGCTGGAATTCAAACAGGAAGCCAACGGCAACAGCGGAGTGTTCATCCGTTCGGGCATCGAGGGCGTCAAAATCAGTGGCTGGCAGGTGGAGGTGGCTCCGCTCAACGGCCACACCGGGGGGATTTACGAGTCGTACGGGCGCAACTGGCTGATCCAGCCCAAACCCGAAGACGAAGCGGCGTTGAAAACCGGCGAGTGGAATCAGTTGAAAATCAAAGCCGACGGCGACATCGTGACTACCTGGCTCAACGGTCGGCAGATGGTGACGTTTACCGACGAGAAAATCGGGAAGGGTGAAGGATTTATCGCCTTGCAAATTCACGACGGCGGCGGCATCAAAGTCCGCTGGCGGAAGATGCGGATTCAGCAATTGTAGGAAGTCCTTTGTGGTTTAGTCCCTTTTGTCATCCCGAAGGATGACAAAAAATGATAAATGGAGGCTTGAAAAGCAACCCTGCGCTTAAAAAATCGGAATTCTAAACATTCTCGATCATTTCGAGGTCCTGAAAAGACATTTTCCGAAAAGAACGTGTTTGTGTAAATAAAAACGCTCTATGGGCTTCGGTAGCGTTGCATCGGAGTCCGCCTGTTTTGGTATCCTCACAATTTATGGATTTACGTTCCACCGAGCCATTCTGGCTGTTGAAAAACGGCCTTCTCACGCCTTACCCGTCTTTAAAATCCGATGTTTCCTGCGAAGTGCTCGTCGTGGGCGGGGGGATTACCGGTGCGCTGATGGCGTATACGCTCACGGAAGCGGGTATGAATGTTGTCGTGGTCGACAAGCGCGACGTGGGCACGGGAAGTACCGCCGCCAGCACCGCCATGCTACAGTACGAGATCGACGTACCGCTGCACCAACTCATCGAGCAGGTGGGTGAGCGCATTGCTGTGGGGAGTTACCGGGGTTGTGTCGAGGCGATCAACGTACTCGAAAAGCTGGCCAGGATTACCGGTACCGATTCCGGATTCAAGCGCAAACAAAGCCTCTACTTCGCCCACCGAACTGCCGACAAAGCCCGCCTCCAGGCCGAGTACGAATGCCGCCAGCAGCACGGCTTCCGGGTCGAGTGGCTCGATCGTAAGGCGTTGCGGCAGCGGTTTGACCTCTCGTCGGCCGGGGCGATTCTTTCCACCGACGGTGCCGAAGTCGATGCCTTTCAACTCGCCCACGGCCTCTACCGCACGGCGGTCAAAAAAGGTCTGCGGGTGTTTGACCGTACCGAAATTACCCAGACCCACTACACCGATTCGGGCGTACAATTGCGTACCGCCACGAAACACCGGATCGAAGCGCAACAGGTGATTTATTGCACCGGCTACGAGGCACAGACCCAACTGCCCGAAAAAGTGGTGGATTTGATCAGTACCTTCGCCCTGGCCAGTGAGCCTTTCGAGCAACTGCCCGAGTACTTCGCCGAAACTTTACTCTGGAACACGCAGGATCCGTACATCTACCTGCGCACCACCAACGACAACCGGATCCTCATCGGCGGCTACGACGAATCGTTCCGCGACCCCCAGCGGCGCGACGCGCTGATTCCGAGGAAAGAGAAAACGTTGCTGCGGGCGTTCCAGAAACTTTACCCCAAGTCGGCTTTTGTACCTGACCGTTCCTGGGCGGGTACGTTCGGCGAAACCGAAGATGGCCTGCCCTACATCGGGGCGCATCCGAAGTTTCCGCGCAGTTACTTCGCACTGGGTTTTGGCGGCAATGGCATCACGTTCAGCGTCACCGCCGCCCGGGTGCTCTGCGACGCCCTGCAAGGCGGATCGCCGGAAGAACTGACCTGGTACCGGTTTGGGCGGTAGGGGGGGGTGCTTCCTCTGAGTTAATTAAATCGTACCCGGATGGAGCCGTTTAAGGCAGTTCCCGCAATTCCACTTTCCGGTAAAATACTTCCGCGCCCTCCGATTGCAGCAGGATTTTCCCTTCGGTCACGCTGGCTTTTGAGCCTTTAACCACCTCTACGCCGTTCACCAGGTGGGTGCAGGTGCCGTCTTTTGAAATCACCTCGATGCGATTCCATTCGCCGGTTGGTTTTTCGGTGTCGCGCTTTTTGACCATGCGTACCGAGCGGCCCGGCGCGTTGCGCACACCGTCCACTTCGATCGTCGTATCGCCCACCAGCCAGAAATCCCCCACGTCGCCTTCCTGAATCTGGCATTCGATGCCCGTGGGGTACACTCGGTCTTCGGCGTCGGGCGGAATGTGGTAGATAATCCCGCTGTCGCGCTTGGCGTTTTCGCGCGGCGCGTAGCGGTTGATGCCCCATTTGAACTCGACAATCAGGCGAAAATTGCGGAAGTTGCTGCGCTCGGTGCAGAGATAGCCAAATTCCTTACCCGACACGTGCAACATCCTGTTTTCGACCTTGAACACCTGATTCGGATCTTCGTTTTTTGCCCGCTTGGCGTGAAAAATGTACCAGCCCTTCAGGTCTTTGCCGTTGAAAAGCCGGAGGGTTTTGCGGGCACTGCCCGTACTGCCACTGCTCAAAAATGCAGCGGTCAGCAGAATTAGCAGGGTAGGTTGGAGGGTGATTTTCACTGGAATATAAGAGGCTTGGACGTTAAAACTAATAGGAATCTTTTGACTAAAAAAGTGGCTATGGCCGAAAGGTTGTGGCTTTTGGGTAGTTTAGCATAAATTACCCCAGTCAGACCGTTCGGAAGAAAGAGAGATTACGAACCGGTGAGGTTTAAATACAAATATTACCCCTGGGGTCTGTCCGCGCAACAGACCCCGTTTTTTTTGTAATATTGTCACCCGGAAAACACCTCTGAATTCTCCTATCCATCATTGATGAAAAACCTCCTTTTTCCATTTCTTCTTTTCACAACCACTGTCCTCAACGCCCAAAACCCGTCGTTGCCGCTCATTCCCCAGCCCGTTTCCGTCCAACGGGGCAGTGGCACCTACACGCTCCCCAAAGCGGCGATCATTGCCTACGACGGCGCTGAAGCGGGTCGCGTGGCTGAGATATTAACCCAGAAAATGAGCTTGCCAACGGGCTACGCCATCAAAGCCCAAAGCGGCAAAACCGGGGCAATTCAATTAAAACTGAACGCCGCGCCCAACGCCCAACTCGGCAAGGAAGGCTACACGCTTAACGTAAGTCCGAAGGGCGTGGTCATCGCGGCCAACGACCCGGCGGGGCTGTTTTACGGGGCACAAACGCTTTTGCAACTCCTACCCAAAGAGATTGAAGGGAAGGCAGTTACCCAAACCGCCTGGATTATTCCGACGGTAAGCATCACCGATTATCCGCGCTTCGGCTGGCGGGGCGTGATGCTCGACGTGAGCCGGAATTTCTTCCCGAAAGAAGACGTCAAGCGCTACATCGACCAATTGGCCCGCCTGAAGTACAACACCTTTCACTGGCACCTGACCGACGACAACGGCTGGCGCATCGAAATCAAAGCCCTGCCCAAACTGACTTCGGTCGGAGCCTGGCGCGTGCCGCGCTCCGGTCACTTCGGCGACCGCGCCGACCCCAAACCGGGCGAAGCGGCCACGGACGGCGGGTTCTACACCCAGGACGACATCCGCGAAATCGTGCGGTACGCCCAGGAACGCCACGTGACGATTGTACCCGAAATCGACGTGCCCGGTCACAGCATGGCGGCGCTGGCGGCTTACCCCGAACTGAGTTGCACGAAACAGGCGGTGACGGTCAACCCCGGTACGCCGTTCTCGGAGTGGTACGGCAACGGGACCTTCAAAATGAAGGTGGAAAATACGCTCAACCCTTCCGACGAGAACGTGTACACCTTTCTGGATCAGGTGTTTACGGAAGTCGCGGCGTTGTTTCCTAGTCCGTACATCCACGTGGGCGGCGATGAGTGTTACAAAGGCTACTGGGCACAGGACCCTGGTTGTCAGGAACTGATGAAGAAATTGAACATCCGCCACGTGGAAGATTTGCAGGGTTATTTCATGAATCGGGTCGAGAAAATATTGACGGCGAAAGGCAAGAAATTCCTCGGCTGGGACGAAATTCTCGAAGGTGGCATTTCGCCCACGGCCACGGTGATGAGTTGGCGCGGTGTGAAAGGTGGCATCGAAGCGGCCCACCTGGGCCACGACGTCGTGATGACACCCACGACGTTTGCCTACCTCGACTACAACCAGGGCGAGCCAACCATCGACCCGCCCATTTATGCCGGGTTGCGCGTGAGCAAGAGTTACAGTTTTGAGCCGGTGCCCGAGGGCGTGGAAGCAAAGTACATTCTGGGCGGGCAGGGTAACCTCTGGACGGAACAAATCCCCAACCTTCGCTACGCCGAATACATGAGCTACCCGCGCGTCTGGGCGCTGAGCGAGGTGTACTGGTCGCCGAAGGAGGCCAAAAACTGGGAAGCGTTCGTGCCGCGCCTGGAAGCCCACTTCGACCGGGCCGACGTAGCCGGAATCAACTACTCGAAGGCGGTGTACGACGCCATCGTGAAAACCACCGCGAAAGACGGAAAACTGACGCTGGCCCTGGAATCGGAAGTACCCGGACTGGACCTGTTCTACACCACCGACGACACCATGCCCGACGATCATTCCCTGAAATACGCCCAACCCGTCGTACTGCCCGACGGCCCGATTACGCTCCGGGTAGTGAGCTACCGCAGCGGCAAACCCATCGGGCATTTAATTACCTTGAAACGCGCGGAGTTGGAGCGGCGGGCGGGGCAGTGATGCGGCTTTACTAATTTGGTATTTTGCATAGCGGCAATGCGCCTATTCCTGTAACGAATAATTGATGCCTTCCCAGAGTCGGCTTTTTTGCCTAAACTTGGGCTATGGAAGAACTCGATACTGGCGAACAACGGTTTATTCCGCTCACTTCTGATTACGGTTTTAAAGTCACCTTCGGCAACGAAACGAATACACTGTTCCTTCGTCAGGCTTTACAGGCTCTTATCAAATCGCCCTTTCCAATTGCCGAGGTAGTTTTTGATAAAAATACAGTCGAGGGTTATACCTCCGATAGCCGCAGTGGAGTCTACGACATCTCTTGCATGGACGAGCAAGGTAACCATTTTATCGTGGAGATGCAGTTGAGCGACTACCCCCAGTTCCTGCAACGCATGAAGTTTTACGCAGCCTTCAAATTTAATACACTCGTTAAAAAGGGGGAGTATTCATTTGAGAATATAGCGAAGGTATACTGTATAGGCATCCTCAAGAGTACTATTTTTTCACTCATTCCAGATTATCATAATATTTCGACGCTCCGCAATGAGAACAAACTGACAACCAACTTTCTTTTGTTACCATAGAGTTAGATAAGTTCAGTAAGAAGCCAGTCCAAATAAAGAACGACTTAGACAAGCTAATTTACACGATGAAAACGCTACACAAAGTCAAAAGTAAACGACAGTTTCCCGAATTCTGGGATGAAGATTGGCTAAAAGCGGCCATTCAGGAAGTGGATAGAAGTGCAATGTCTGCCGATAAGCGGCTGGCCTACGAGATGCTAATTGCTCAAAATGCAGCAGCGGTACATAGTGAAAAAAAGAAGATTGAGGAGGCAGAAAATCGTAGAGAATTCACGGTAAAAAAGTCTGCTATAACGAAAAGTCTGTTAAAAGGTTTAACGCCTGAATTGGTAGCCGAAGTCAATGATGTGCCACTCTCCTTTGTTTTGAGTATACAGAGCGAACTGATCAAGTAGTAATAATCAGGTGGGGAACAATCACTGCTGGCAAATAGAATTAAACCTTGGTAGCCATGAAACGTATTCTCATCACGGGTGCAACAGGAAACGTTGGTTTGGAAGTCATTAAATCACTCCATGAACTTGACCATTCGTTTGAAGTCGTGGCTGGAATACGCGATTTCGTTAAAGAAAAAGATAAGCTGGCCGAATACGCGGTAAGTTTAATCAAGTTTGATTTTACGGACTTCAGCACTCATCAAGCGGCTTTAACGAATTGCGACACCTTGTTTTTACTCAGACCGCCGCAAATTTCTGACGTGAATACCTATTTCAAACCCCTCATCGACACAGCAAAGGCCACTGGCGTAAAACACATTATTTTTTTATCGGTGCAGGGCGTTGAGAATAGTAAATTTATACCGCATCATAAAATCGAAAAACTGATTGTAGATAGTCAGATTCCGTACACGTTTCTTCGACCGGCTTATTTTATGCAAAATTTCTCGACGACGTTGCGCGACGACCTGGTTAATAAAAACCGAATATTCCTGCCCGCAGGCCACGCAAAATTCACGTTGATCGATGTTCGTGATATCGGGCGCGTTGCGGCTCAGGTGTTAACCAATCCGGCTGATTACCTGAACAAAGCATTTGATCTGACCTGCCGGGAGAAATTGACGTTTGAAGAAATGGCTGAAAAATTGAGCAAGGGCTTGGGAAAAATGGTACAATACCAATCACCAAACCCGCTTAAATTTTACCTAATAAAACGGAAAGAGCAAGTGCCTTCTGGATTTATTCTCGTGATGATTATGCTCCATTATTTTCCCCGATTTCAAAAAGAACCTCTCATTACAGACTGGGTAAAAAAAATTACTAGTCAGCAACCAAAGACATTCGAGCAATTCATTCAGGATCATAAAACGCTCTTGACTTGAAAGAAGAACGTGGTTAAAATCATCTTTTTTTATTAGTGAGTAAAAATCAGTTTCAATTCCAAATAATCATCTAATCTGTCCCAAAACTACTCTATTTTCATGGCTACGAAAACGGTTGAATTAGCCAGACTGGGTACGATGATAGTTGAGAAGAAATACGTCATGGCCTACGAAGAATTTGCACAAAAGCATCTCTTCGCCAATCACCCGGTTGTTATTGGTGATGCGTGTAAAGACTGGCCCGCCAAAGATAAATTCACGCCTGAATTCTTTAAAACCAATTACGGCGAACGGGAGGTTATCGTCGAGGGAAAACGGTTTAAACTCGGTGACTTCATTGATTTGATGATGAGTGCGACCGAGGATAATCCGGCCCCGTATCCCTGCAAACTTCAGATGGATCGGGATTACCCCGAACTGGTCCCCGATGTCATGCCCCGGTTCAGTTACGCCCTGCCCGACCGGACGCACAGCAAATTGCTCCCCGGACGTTTCCTGGGCGGCGCCGATACGCTTGAACTCTTTTTTGGTAGTCCCGGCGGGCAATTTCCCTACCTGCATTACGATTATATGTGCCTCCACGCCTACATCACGCAGGTTTACGGGCAGAAAGAGTTTACCGTCATGCCGCCCGAACAGACTCCCTACGTCTATCCGAAACCGGATAATCGCTGGGTTTCGGAAGTTAACGATGCTAAAAAACCGGATTTAGAGAAGTTTCCGCTGTTTGCCAAAGCCACACCCCTGACGTTTGTAGTCGGCCCCGGCGAAACGTTGTTTATCCCCTGCGGTTGGTGGCACACCGCCCGTTCCCTGACCCCGACGATCTCCGTCGCCCTGGATTGCTTGAATGCCTCGAACTGGACGATGTTTATGCGGGAAGTGAAGACCGTAGGCGGTCAGAAACCGCTCAAAGCTAAAGTGGCCCAGGCGTACCTTTCGGTGTTGGGTGGCGTACTGAGTGTTTCGGAGAAAGTTGGAGTCAACGTATGAATAACCATTTTTTGTCATCCCGACGTATAGGAGGGACCTTGTATTTCGCCACCCAGCAAGGTCCCTCCTAACGTCGGGATGACAAAAAATAGGTTTTTCAATCTTCCTCTTCCTCCTCTTCTTCTTTCGCCGCTACCCGCACGAAGGCACTGCGCCGGGGAGCGGGCATTCGGCTGTTGAGGCCGCGTACCGTTTGCCAGACGATCTCGTTGAATTCCACGTCGGGAATGGCGTCTTCACGGCTTAAATTCATTTGATCCGAACGGCGGCTGTTGCGGTTGACAGCTACATTGACCTCATTTAAATCAATATTGCTGGGGCGGGCCGTGTACCCCGCCACATCGGGAGTTTTCTGGAAACTGCGCCAGAATGGCGTCGCCGCCGCGTCGTACTGACTCATCGGGGGCAGGCCCAGAATGAGTTCAATCGTGCGCAACACCCCCGAGGTGGAGTAGGCCGTGTGATCGACAAATTTACGCCGGGTGTACGGACTAATCACGAGTACCGGCGAGCGGTGGGCATCCACGTGATCCGCGCCATTCTGCGCATCGTCTTCCAGGATAAACACCACGGATTCCTTCCAAATCGGGCTTTTGGACAAGTACTCGACAAAGCGCCCCACCGCCAGATCATTGTCGGCTACGGCGGCCAGGGGCGTGGGTTTGCCCAGGGCCGCGCCCGACGTATGGTTGTTGCCCATGCGCATCAGGTTGAAGTGGGGCAGGGCGTTGCGCGTCAGCAGCGAGTCGAAATCGCGTTCCCAGGCGCGTTCGCGCGTAACGTCTTTGATACTCAGGTTCCAGCCCGGATAAGCCGGAGCCACGTGCCCTTCAAGGCCGGGCGCAGCGGCTTTGCCCCCGGCGGCAAACTCACCATAAGTTCGGTAGCTGACGCCCGCGCGGTTGCAGTAATCCCAGATGAAACCTTTCTCGGGGTAAGCGATGGGGCGGCTGCCCTCGTAGTCGTAGCTGCCGCCGCGCCCGCCGTAGCTGGTGGGCCAGGTTTTCTCGATAAAATCATTGGCGTAGGCCGCCGTACTCCAGTTGTGGCCGTCGGCGCTCACTTCGGCATCCACGTAAAAGTTGTCGAACAGCGTAAACTCCCGCGCCAGAGCGTGTTGATTGGGCGTGATGTTTTCGGGGAAAAGGCAGATGCTGGGGTCGCCGTTGCCTTCTTTGATGTCCCCGAAAACCTGATCGTACGTGCGGTTTTCTTTGATGATGTAAAACACGTATTTAATCGGCGAAGCGTCGCCCGGCGACTTTCCCCCGACCCGGCTCGGAATGGGATTACCCGCTTCGCCCTCCGACTCGGTTTCCCGATTCTTGGAGTAGGGCGTGTTTTGGTACACCAGTTGGGAATACGCCGCCAGTTGGGGTTCAGTGGGCGTTTCCAGGATGGACAAGGTACCCTTGAACAACCCGCCGATGTACTGGCTCCGATCATTGGCCACGGGGTTGGGGCCTTTTTCCTGGGCACCTTTCGCAATGACGGGCTGCGGGCCTTTGGGGTTGGGTAGCGACGTAAATCCTTTGCCGTTGGCAATGAACAATTTCTTGCCGACGGTGCGCACGGCCGTTGGGTACCAGCCCGTCGGGATGAAGCCCAGCGAGCGGCTCCGGCCCGGCTTTTCGACGTTGAACACCGCCAGGCAATTGTTGTCGGCGTTGGCGACGTAGAGCGTTTTTTCGTCGCCCGAAAGCGTTACGCCGTTGGGCGTACTGCCCGCCGGGGCGTTGGGGTAGAGCGTCGTCGAGACCGTTTCGAGCACCCGCCGAGCGGTTACGTCGATGATCGACACCGAATTTTCGGTCGCATTCGCCACGAACAGCGTCCGCCCGTCGCGGCTTAGCACCATATCGTTGGGGTGGCCTTCGGTCGTAATTTCGGCGATGACCTGCCCTTTTTCGGGTTGGTACACCAGCACTTTTTTCCCGCCCCAAAGCGAAATATACAGTTCCTGCCCGCTGGGCGAAAGCAGGCAGGTGTACGCCTCGGCGGGCAGCACCACGGTGCGCACCACGGTGCGGGCGGTTAGGTCGATTTCGTACAGCGATTTACTGTCTTTGGCCACGACGTACAGCCGGTTCCGGTCGGAGTCGACGGTCAAACCGGCGGGCGAAATCCGGTTGGGCCAGGGTTTTCCCAGGGCGATGCTCGAATCGGGCCGGAGGGTGCCGTTTTCAATGCGGTACACGGCGATGCGGTTGTCGTTGCCCGCCGAGGCGTAAAGCGTTTTTTCATCCTTGCTAAACGCCAGCCCCACCCACGATTTGGCGATGGTTACCTGGCTCACCATCGTTTCGGCGGCAGCGTCGATGAGCATCAGGCTTTGGGTACTCTGCCCGTTGTTGGTGACGGCCACGTACTTGCCACTGGGCGACACGACGAGATTGAGCGGCAAATCGCCGAGCGGCAAACTCCGCCCCGCCGGGGTCAGCGACCAGCCGTTGGGCAGTTTCACGCGCTTCTGGCTGAGTTCCTGAAGCAGATTTTTGTCAACGTCGGCCTGGCGCTGGGTTTGGCGTTCGCAGGCGCTGAGTAAGATCAGGGCGAGCGCGGCAAGGCGGACGGTTTGGGTGAAGCGATTCATTTTCTAAGTTGGTTAGAGCAGGGCCAAATTACGACAAGTGCCGGGAAGGGGGAAGGGTTGGTGGGATTTTTTAATGATTTGGTAATGTAACGTCCCCCTCCTTTTTTTGTCATCCCGACGTAGGAGGGACCTTGCTGGGTGACCAAATACAAGGTCCCTCCTAACGTCGGGATGACAAAGAAACTTAGATGACAAAAGCCTAAACCGCTTCAACGTGTAGTTTGATTTGCTTCTACTACCCAATCAAACCGGGAAACCCGCCCCACGGACGAGAATTAACTTTCACCGCGCCGCCCACTCGAAATAGCGCACAACGCTCTGCCGACCGCTCTCGACCAAGGCTGTTTTTTCCACCAAACTCATCCGCCGTACCCTCGGCCTGATGCCCTTTGAGCTAACTGAAACGGTACGGCTCCAGTCGGCGGGCGTGAGCAGGGGGCGGTTCAAACTTTCCAACGTGTAGTTGTAAAACGCGCTCACGTATTCCGAAAACGTCGTGATCGGCAACGGAGCTAAGCCCTTGCCCTGTTCGTCAAAACCAATTTGCGCGTCGGAGTCAATGCGAATACCGAGCGTTTCCGGGTTTGCTCCGGTCTTGCCATCGAAATATGTCGGGTCATCGAAAATTCGGATGGGAAAATTGGCGGCAATGCCTCCGTCGACTACGAGTTGCAGACCGGTTTTGCGTTTAGGCTTGGTAAAAACGCGCCCCAGGCTGTCCACCCAAACGCCCCGGAAGTAAAATGGAATGGAGCAGGAAATCCGAACGGCGTCACGCAGCCGCATTTGCGGGAAGGTTTTCTCCGAAAAAACCACCGTCTTTTGGTGCATGAGTGAGGTGCCGGTTACGTGTAATTCCCGGTAGCCACCCGCACGAAGGTCGGCAAACGTACTGTTTGGGCTACCCGTTTTCCGGGCGACGAGAGCACCCAGCCAGCGGCTCAGTGCCTCACCCCGGTACCAGCCAAACTGCCTGCGCATCCGGGCCAGGCCACCGAAAAACAACACCCGCCCATCGTTGAACTGGTGGATGCGCGTTTGCGACAACACCGCCCCGATTTCTTCAGGCGAGTAGCGCAACGCCACGAGCAGGGCCACAATGCTGCCCGCCGAGGTCCCCGCCACGCGCCGGGCGCTGTCGAGCACGTGGCGGTTTTCCAATTCGCCGAGTACACCCACGTAGGCAATGCCACGCACCCCGGCCCCTTCAAAAACCAGATTGCGCACCGGTGCAGTGGGCTGTGCCCAGGCGATCCCGACGGTAAACAGCCCAACGATCAGATAAACCAGGCGGAGTATTTTCACACCTTCAACTTGGGCTTTTTTTAGCTACTTATCAACTATCTGAACTAGAGGAAGTGAAATTCGCCACCCAACCCCCTCCCGACGAACTTTACAGAACAGTTAGTTCTTTTAAAAACGAGCAGAACTTTAAAATTCACATCGCTATGCCCGACATCCAAACCCGCGCCGACCTCGAAAACCTGGTGAATCACTTTTACGAGAAAGTACGTCAGGAGCCTGAACTGGGGCCGATTTTCAATGAAATCGTCAACGTCGATTGGGCGAGTCATTTGCCGAAAATGGTTAATTTCTGGGAAAACATTCTCTTCCAAACCGGTGCGTACAAAGGCGGGATGATGTACACGCACCTCCAGGTGAACGCCCTCATGCCACTGCGCCCGGAGTTGTTTGAGCGTTGGCTGGTGCTATTTTTTCGGAGCGTCGATGAATTGTTTGTGGGACCACGGGCCGAAGCCGCCAAAGCCCAGGCCCTGCGCGTGGCCGAGGTGATGAACGCCAAAATCGGGTATTTGAATCGTGAACGGGTGGGCTAAACGGTTCTATCTTTGGGACTCTTTTTAGTTAATTCCTCGTCCATGCACGATTTCTCCGGCCCCGATCTGGCACCAATTACGCAGCATTTGCGGGCGATGTACCGTTCGCGATTGTTGATTGCTGCTGTCCACCACCTACCCGTTTTTGAACTCCTGAGCGAAGGCCCACTTTCGTTTTCCACGCTGCAGGCCCGGCTCCGGCTCCTTGAACGCCCGGCAATGGTACTTTTTCCGGCGCTCTGCGCGATGGGATTGCTCGATCATGATGCCCAGGGCAACCTGCAACTCACCGATCTGGGCCGTCACCTGACGCAGCAAGCCACGCCAAACCTAACCGGCTACGTGGGCTTGGAGAAAAATGATCCGGGTGTTCTGGAAATGGTTGAACGGCTGCGAAACGACGGGCCACAGGAAGCGCCTGGTGGGATTTCTTACGTCAAAGAAGGCGCTGGCCCTTCCCCCATGGACGACCCCGACCTGGCCCGAACCCTAACGTTGGCACTGGCGGGACGCGCCCAAAGCCTTGCCCCCATCGTGGCTAATAAACTTCCGAAACGCGAAGGGCATTTGCTGGATGTGGCGGGCGGAACCGGCTTTTTTGCTTACGAATGGCTACTGGTTAACCCCACGTCCACCGCAACGGTCTTCGATCGTCCGCAGGTACTGGCGGTAGCCGCCGAACTGCTGGATGCGTTTGGCAAAAGTGGTCGGGCCGGGGCCGAACGGGTGCGCGAACGGGTGACTTTCCAACCCGGCGATATGCTGACCGACGCCCTCCCGCAAACCGACCTGTTGCTGGCCGCCAGCCTTTTTCACGACTGGCCGACCCAAACCTGCCAAGTGTTGGCCCGGCGCTTCGCCGCCGTTTTGCGACCGGGCGGGGCCTTGTGGATTCACGATGGGTTCCTGAACGATACCCTCGACGGGCCGCTGGCGGTGACCGAGTATTCCGCCCAACTATTCTGGGTGACCAAAGGCCGGGCCTACAGTCGGCACGAGTACCGAGGCTGGCTGGCGCAGGCCGGTCTGGAACCCACCCCCGAAAACATCTCAACCCAGATGGATTACGGCCTGATTTGGGCCAGGAAACCGTAGAAAACAGAATTTCAAAAACTTCATTCGGACGTTCCCTGGGGCTATCCCGGTACGGCGACTTGCTTTTCGGGGACAGGATTGTACTTTTAAGCCGCTTTATCTACCCTCCTTCCCTAAAACCATTTGTTCACGGCTTCCTGCCTTCTGGCGGGTGCATTTATTTTGGGAAAATTTGAAAAACGAAGGTATCAATTTAGTTAACGGGGTTATGCCTGGCTCGGCCCCTCAGCCGTTGTTTCCCGCGCAACTTTTAGATGCCTTACCCAATGGCGTTGTCCAGTTGATTCCGCTCTACGATGCCACGCAGCACGTGGTTGATTTCCGGGTTGACTACGCCAATGCCAAAGCTGCCGAGGTGCTGGGCGGACATTTCAATACGGGCGTCGGCCACCACTGGTGGGCCGATAACCCAATGATTCCGGGTTTTACCGATGAACTTTTCGGGGCGTATACCCGCGTTCTTGATACCGGTACGCCCGAGGAAAGCACCGTTTGCCTCTCCGATTGGTTTGCGGTATCCGTGTCGCGCCTCGATGACAACAGCCTGTTGGTGGTGTTTACCAACGTCAATGACCAAAAAGAAGCCGAACTACGCGAACTGGCGCAACGTCGTCGCTTCAGCGATATTATCGATGCCGCCCTCAACGGCATCATCGTGTACGAAGCCATCCGGGATGCCCAACAGGAAATAGTAGATTTTCGCTTCGGGCTTTTCAACAAAACGGCCCGGCAGGATATTCTGAACCGCCTGGGTAAAGACATTGCCGGGAGTACCCTGCTCACCGTTTACCCGAATAGCCACGCATCGGGGCTGTTCGACCTGTACGCCCAGGTGACCAACACCGGTCTGCCCGCGCGGGCGGAGCATCATTACCCCGACATCGATACCTGGTACGATTTTTCACTGGCCAAACTCGACGACGGTTGCGTGGCGACCTTCACCAACATCAGCGCCTCCAAGCGGGCGGCCCACCAGCTACAAGCCGTTATCGATTTTTCGCAAACGGGTATCTTTCTATTCAAGCCTCTGTGCGATGCCCAGGGGCAAGTCTTTGATTTTCAGTTCACGCACGTCAACCGGACGCTGGCCGCTTACGTCGGGCAGGTGCCCGAAACGGTCGCGGGTGGCTTGGGTAGTCAGTGGTTTCCGGGCTACAAAACCAACGGCTTGTTCGACCGGTATCGGCAAACGTACCTGACGGGCGAACCCCAGCGTTTTGAGTTTCACTACCACGACGATGGCATCGATAGCTGGCTCGATATTCTGTCGACCAGGTTGGGTGATGAGGTACTGGTGACGTTTTCCGACTACACCCCGCTCAAAAAATTACAGCTTCAATTGGAAGAGTACGTCGAAAAATTGAAGCAATCGAACGAAAATCTGGAGCGATTCGCTTACGTGGCCTCGCACGATTTGCAGGAACCCCTCCGCAAGATCCGGTCGTTCGGCGATATGCTCATGAAGCGACACGCGGCGGGCCTCGACGAAGGGGGCGTCGAGAAGATTCGTCGGATGCGGGCCGCCGCCGAACGGATGCAGGCCCTGATTCATGATTTGCTGACGTATTCCCACGTTTCCTCGCGCCAAGAATTCTTCGCCCCCGTTGACCTCAACGCACTGCTGGCGGGGGTGTGCGATGATCTGGTCGTCACGATTCGCGAAAAAAAGGCCAAACTCCACGTCGATTCCCTGCCGACTCTCGATGGCGAGACTACCCAACTGGGGCAGTTGTTTCAAAACTTGTTGAGCAATGCCCTGAAATTCACCCGGCCGGGGGTGGTGCCGGTGGTCGAGGTGCGGTACCAGGTACGGCGCGGGGTTGATATTCCATCGACGGGGGGCCTCTTGCCCGAATCGCTTTACCACGAGTTCACGGTGACCGACAATGGCATCGGCTTTGAGGAACAATACGCCGAGCGGATTTTTGAAGCCTTTCAGCGCCTGCACGGTCGCAGCGACTACGCCGGTACGGGCATCGGGTTGGCGGTGGTCAAAAAAGTGGTTGAGAACCACCGGGGTGGGATTTTGGTGCGCAGTCAGCCCGGCCAGGGGGCGACCTTCAGCGTTTATTTACCCGCCTGACCAGAGCGACAAACGTGACGGACTTGGGATTTTTCTCCACCCTGGCCTGTCCCCTGACAGGCCGGAACGGACGAGGCGGCAAAGATTAAATAGGAAGTAGTTCTGGCACAAGCCAGGGTAGAGAGTTTTTCAATCGGGGGTTTTCCGCAAAAACACAGCACTCCCGTCGTTTCAAACCAGCAAGGGCAAGTCTTGCAAATCTTCTTCGGTAAGTTTTATTCCCGCCGCCGCCATGTTTTCTTCCAAGTGGCTCACCGACGAGGTTCCCGGAATGGGCAGCATCACGGGCGAAGCCGCCAGCAACCACGCAATCGCAACCTGATATTCCGTGGCACCGTGCCGCTCAGCGACGCGGTGAATGGCTTTTTCGGCGTCAAGATTCCCGCTCGCCAGGGGATACCAGGGAATAAACGCCACGTCGTTTTGCTGACACCAACTCAACACCGAATTCCATTTCTGGCTGGCAACGTTGTACATGTTTTGCACCGATACGATGTCAACGTGCTTTTGCGCCAGTTCAATTTGTTCGACGCCCACTTCCGACAGCCCGATGTGCCGGATGTAGCCTTGTTGCTGGGCTTCTTTCAGAAAACCCAGCGTTTCCTCGGCGGGTACTTTTGGGTCGAAGCGGTGAAGTTGGTAGAGGTCGATCCGGTCGAGTTTGAGGCGCTTCAGACTGCCCTTCAGCGCTTCGTCCAGGTGATTGGGATGCGCGTCGATGGGCCACTGGTTGGGGCCGGTACGCGTGAGACCGCCTTTGGTGGCGATGATGAGGCCGTCGGGGTAGGGGTGGAGCGCCTCGGCGATGAGGCTTTCCGAAATGTGCGGGCCGTAACTGTCGGCGGTGTCGATGAAGTTGACACCCAGTTCAACGGCGCGTTTGAGTACCCGGATGCACCCGGCTTTGTCGCGGGGCGGTCCCCAGATGCCGCTGCCGGTGAGGCGCATGGCCCCGAAACCGAGGCGGTTGACGGTCAGGTCGCCGCCGAGGGTGATGGTACCCGACTCGGTGGCAGAATTGGAGTTAGTTGTCATCGAAAGACGTTTTAATAGTCAAACTTCTACACTGACTACCTGTTCTTTCCGGGCAATCCGGTCGGCATCGGTGGCCGTCAGGAGCGAACGGTACCCATTCTGCTCGGTGATGCGCCGTTTGGTGGAAAGCCCGCGAATAAAATCCGTTTGTTCTTTAAACATCCCCCGCAGCAAGTCGCCGTAGAGGTGCTGCTTGTGGGTGTCGGAGCCGTAGGAAAGCTGGATTTGCTGGAAGGCATCAACGTCTTTAAAACGACCCCGTTGCCGTCGGTCAGCCCCGCCGTACGAAGCCGAAACGTCGAGCCGGGCACCGGGAAAAAGTTCGAGTAGTGCCCGCGTCTCTTCTTCGTTGACGATGCCGCGCAGGGTCATTCGGGTGGGTACCCATTCGTGGAGGGTCACGTCGCCGCGTTCAAACAAAATGCGCATTTCCTGCCGGTCGATACGGCCCGGCTGGGTAAAACCGTGGTAAAAATTAACCAGTACACCGTTGGAATACTGCACGGTTGCCTGCACCTGGTCTTCGAGATCTTCGTAGCCCGGCCGCTTGATAACCTGGGCCGACACGACTTCGCCTTTGCCCAGCCAGCCTTCAAAAAGATCGAAAAAGTGAACGCCGTGTTCGATGAAAATCCCGCCGCTTTTGCGCCGATCCCAAAACCAGTGTTCGGGCGCGAGACCTTCATCGCTGGCGTAGTTTTCAAAATACCCGTGCAGGACGTCACCGAGGAGTTTTCGCCCGATCAATTCCCCAATCTGTTCGATGAGCGGATTGTACCGTTGCATCAGGTTCGTGACCAGGATTCGGCCCCGTTGCTGGGCTTCGGCGATCATCTCACGACCCTGTTCCGCGCTGATGGCCAGGGGTTTTTCGCAAATCACGTGCTTTCCGTGGCGCAGCGCAAGCAGGGCTTGTTGGTAGTGGAGAAACGGGGGCGTGGCCAGGTACACCACGTCGACATCGGGCAATCGAACGAGGTCTTCGGGGGAGTCGAGGAGTTGCGCCCCGAAGCGCCGGGCTGCCTGCTGGGCGGCTTCGCGAAACGTGCCCGCAATAGCCACCAACCGGGTATTGGGAACTTGCAAAAAATGCTGGGTTGCAAACAAGCCAAAGCCACCCATGCCGATGACGCCCAGGCCCAGCGGTTGATTTTCGTTCATGATTTGTTAGGGTCGTGGGGAAAAAAGACGGAGGTGATGCTGCAAAAATCGAACCGCCGGGTTGCAACATCGGGCGGTTGGCGCTACACCCGCCACCGAAAACTACGCTCGTCGATGGCGCGTTGCGTAGCCAGAATGCCGTCGAGGTGGTCGTACTCGTGCTGAATCAGTTCGGAAAGCGAACCGGCTACTGACCAGGTTTGCTCTTGTCCGTTTTCGTCCTGGTACCGCACCGTCAGGGATTGGTGACGATGTACCCGCACCAGCAGGTTGGGAAAGCACATACAGTCGTCCCAAACCTCGAAGGTTTCGGGACTCATATTTTCTAAAACCGGGTTGATCAGCACCCGCCGAACGTCCTCGACGTGAGTGTAAATGAGCCGTTTCATCACCCCGATTTGTGGTGCCGCAATGCCCCGAAACGCTCCGTAGTGCGCAAACCGGGCTTTGAACTCGAACAGAATATCGTGCAAATCCTGAATGACGGGCTGTAAATCAGGGAGTTCGTGTGGCACCACGGGCGCTGAAACGTCGTGCAGGCGCGGGTCGCCGAGGAGGAGGACTTTCTGGGCTTTCATCGGATTCTCCAATGTTTTAGTAGCGACGGAAGTGCCACAATGACCCACACGACTTCGAGGCCCGTGGCGGCGTAGGCTTGATGAAAGTACGTATTGATGACCAGGAAAACGCCGCCGACTACGTTGAACCAGAGGTAGAGGGGGTGGTGGTTGGTCCAGCGGCCCCGCAGATTCAGGATGTAGGCGATGAGCATCACCAGCGAGCCGATCCAGCCGAGGGATTCAATCAGGTAATTCATACATCAGGAAGTAATGCTTTTTTAGTGCGGATTAGGCAATCCGTGTTACAGGGTGACAAACGCCCGCACCGGAAACGTGCCCATGCCTTTGATTTTGGGCGGGACAGCGGTAAAACAAAACGAAGCAGCCGGAATACGGCCCAGGTTGCACAGGTGCTCGACAATGAGGATTTGATTTCGGAGTAAAATCGAATGCACGGGGCGGCTTTTGCCCGATACGTCGTCGATGTTGTGCGAATCGATACCCACCAATTGGACGCCCTGCTCGACCAGAAATTCGGCGGCATCAGCGGTCAGGAACGGGTGATTCTGGTAGTAAGATTCCGTGTTCCAATGCTCGTCCCAGCCGGTATGCACGAGTACGGCTTTGTTTTTCAAATCCAGATTTTCAAAAAACGTCCGGTCGATTCGCAGGGTTTGACGGTGCGGAACCTGAATCAGCACCGCCGGGAGGGAGGCCAGTTGGTCGAGGCGAAGGGCCGACAAATCGGCTCCGTTTTCGTAGCGGTGAAAGGGCGTGTCGAGGTAGGTGCCGGTGTTGGCGACCATCTCAATTTTCCCAATTTGGAACGAAGTGCCTTCTTCGTAAAACGTCTTTGAAAACTCCCGGCTCCAGAAATCGCAGATGACGGGGGCGGGGAGGCCCTTGTACGTGACCAGCCCATCCTGAATGGTGTGGCTGAGGTCGATGAAGGTTGGCATGATGCGGCGGTTACAAAGAATGAGCCAGACGGTCGATGAGTTCGGCCCGCTGCTGCTGCGCGGGTTGGGCGCGGGTCCTGATTTGCTCAACCAGTTCGGGCGACGCCACCGACGGATGCCCGGCATTGAACGGCGGTTGGGGATTGTATTCCAGCGTCAATTGCACGGATTGGGCCGTTGGCGTCCCGTAAAGTTCCGCTGCCAGGGTCAGGGCAAAGTCGATGCCCGCCGTTACGCCCCCGCCCGTGAAGCGGTTGCGGTCGCGCACGACGCGGTCTTCGCTGACCGTCACGCCGTCAAACATTCGCAGCAAATCGAGCGAGAGCCAGTGGGTCGTTGCCCGGTAGCCCCGCAACAGCCCCGCCGCCGCCAGCAGCAGCGACCCCGTACACACGGAAGTCACGTAGCGGGCCTGGGCGCCCTGTTTTCGTAGAAAATCGAGAAAAACAGGATTCTCCAATTGTTCGGTAATGCCCGGCCCACCCGGCACGCACAATACATCGAGCGGGGGGCAGGTTTCAAAAGTTAGCGAAGGAACGAGCGCCAGGCCCCGGTCGGCCAACACGGGTTCCGGCGTTTCGGATACCAGGAGTACCTGTGCGCCGGGCAAGCGGCAGAATACTTCGTACGGACCGGTTAGATCGAGTTGGGTCAGGCGGGGGAACAACACCAGACCGATGGTCAGCGGTTGCAGGATTTCCTCGACGGTTACCACGGCTTCCCGGTTGAGCGGCCCGTACACGTGCGGAAACAAGTCGCCGCCCGTTGCGGCCTCGAAGCGCAATTCGGAGGTCAATTTGGCTTCATCGACGTGTACGTTCAGCAGGCGTGGCATGCCCCGGTAGTACCGTTGCAATACGCCCGCCACCTGACTTTCGGTGCTGAAGTGGATGAAGCCTTCCTGGTCGAAGGTTTCGGAAAAATACAACGCCTGTTCAGAAAACTGATTCCAGTGGGTGGGGTGGACGAGGTGGTAAATCATGGACTTTCGTAGTGACGTTTGAATTGGGGGTATTTTTGCGAAAGTCCTGCTACAATTTCTTCTCCCCAAAAAACTCCGCGTGGAAGTTGACCAGGAACACTTCGTCGCTGGCGCGGGTGATGGCGGTGTAGAGCCAACGGATGAATTCTTCGTTGATTCATCAAAGCGTAAGTAACGTCCGTTGACTCAATTTGGCCTCCAATCGTTGAACGATGATTTCCAATTCGACTCGGGCCTGCGCCTGCAAGCCCAGGCAGAGGGCTATTCCGTCGCTGTCGGTGCTGCACCGATTTTTAAGGCCCAGGTGGTAGTTGTTATCGGCCCCTTTCGCCAATCCGTACGCATGGAAATGCATACTGTCGCCGAGTAGAGCCTGGGTATGAACGTGTCCAAACGAAAATTCGCGTTGAACGTAGTTGAGCAGATGATCCTGCACCACCAGCACCAGCCGTTTCCCCAAGTGTTCGAAGGTTTGAATCTTGTGGTGTAGCTGAACCAAAATCGTTTTAGCGGTCATTTTCCAATTCATTCCAAACGACTTTTCGGCGATTTGGTCGGTGGCGGGAAGCAGCCCGATTTCCGCCAAAAACCGCTGTCGTTCGGGCCAAACGGTGCCGGTTGTGTCCATCGTCTGCAATTCGATGCCCACAAAATCTATGACCTTGTCGTGCCGGGCCGAAACCAGAAAATAATCGACTGAGCCACCCGGAATACTAATTTCGGAAACGACGTGCAACTCGTTGCCCGGTTCGTGTAGGGTGAGCAAGTGCAGACAATCCAGGAAAATCTTTCGCTTCTCGACCAGCCGATGCGGACAGATAATCACATCCTGACCCGTGGAACCGTACCGAACCGTGCAGGTGCCGATGGAGATTTCGGGGCTGCTTTTACGGACTTTAACGCATTTCCGGCCCAAGTACCCGCAGGGTTGCGTTTGGAGAATTTCGCCCCAGTTGGCCTGGGGATTACTCGTTGAAAAGTTGAAGAACTCCGAGACTTTGCTTTGTGTACTCATCGATGCGCTCGTGGGCGAGTTGGAGGTATTCGGCTGAAATATCGATTCCAATGGACTTGCGACCATTTTTCAGAGCGGCCAACTGCGTCGTACCCGTTCCGCAAAACGGGTCCAACATCACCCCACCTTTCGGGCAGGTCGCAAGAATGGGAATCTGACAAAGGTCTTCGGGAAAAACAGCGTAGTGTTTTTTTCGTTTTTGAGAATCTTCCGGCAAAATATCCCAGACATCGCTGGGCAACGTGCCGTCGGGGTGGTAAAAAAGAAAATAGTACCCCTTGGTCATCAGTTCTTTAGCCCGCCCGGAGACGTGTTCGGATTCGGAATGTGTAGCCCGCTGTTGTCCGCGAATAATCATCCGAAAGTCACTCACTTTTCCAGCGACAACGCGGCTCAATACCTCGTTTAAATCGCGCAGTGCGGCCCTCTTTTCTTCTTCCGACAGTGCTGTGCTGAGTTCGAGTTGTCGTTTGTAACGAACCCCACTTACGCCCGTTGCCGAAACCACCGCCCCGTTTTTCACGACCGATTTGCGGGCATTCGCCCGAATCGCTTTGTCGTCGTAGAAGTAATTGCGGGGGTCTTTCACAAAATGAAAAAACGGCTCGTACACGTTGCGCAGTTTATCTTTGCTGCTGTCGAGACCGCCCTTGTGTTTGTTCCAATCTACCCCGTTGCGCAGGGTCCACCCTTGTTCATCCATCATGGCAATGGCCACCCGCCACGGGATTCCCATCAGTGACTTGTTGCGGTAGGTGTCGTCGATGTTGAGCCAGAACGAGCCGGTCGGCTTCAGGACCCGTTTGATTTCCTTCGTGATTTCCAACAGATTGCGAATGAACTGGTGGGCCTCGCCTTCCAAACCGATCCCGCCCCCTTCGTACTGCCGTTGCCCCCAGTAAGGCGGACTCGTCAGGCAACAATCGAGGGAATCGCCGGGAAATTGCCGTAAAACCGACAGGGCATCTCCTTCCAGAAACAGCGGCGATAACTCGGGCAAACGCAGGTAATCAGAAACGGAAATTTGCATACAGAAAGTAAAAACAGACGAAACTACTCAACTTTTCTTCTCCCCAAAAAACTCCGCGTGGAAGTTGACCAGGAACACTTCGTCGCTGGCGCGGGTGATGGCGGTGTAGAGCCAACGGATGAATTCTTCGTTGATTTGCTCGTCGGTCAGGTAGCCCTGATCGACAAAAACGGCGTTCCACTGCCCGCCCTGCGACTTGTGGCAGGTGAGCGCGTAGGCAAATTTCACCTGTAAAGCATTGAGGTACGGGTCTTTGCGTATTTCCTCCATCCGTTGCCGCCGCGAAACGACGTGGGCGTAATCGAGCGCGACGGCATCGTACAGGCGGCGGTTTTCTTCCTGCGTCAGCGAAGCCGTGGGGGAATAAAGCGTATCCAGGAAAATTTTTGCCTCAAAATCCTCCTGCTCCGGGTAGTCGCTCAGGCTCAGCCGAAGGGTGGCAAACCGGAACCCGTGCATTTCCTCCGTGCGGATGATTTTCCGCACCTCCACAAAATCGCCATTGGCCAGAAATCCGGCGGGCGAGTCCTCGTCAAGCCAGGTGTAGTTGTTGCGGACGATCATCAGCATATCGCCCCCGTTGAGTTCTTCCTCCTGGAAAAAAATCCGCTGCCGGATGTAGCGGTTGTACTGCACGGCGGCTTTGTTGCTGCGGGTGAGGATGATCGTGTTTTCCTTGCCAAACTTCCGGTAGGCGTACTGCAGGCCGTCTTCGAGGCGGTCGGCGGTCATTCGGTAAAAATCGGGGTAGCCTTTGGTCGTAAAAAGGATTTCGGGTTTTTCCTGAGTCAGTTGGTAGCGCAGATTCGTGGCGTTGAAAAGAATGCCCGACAGGCTATCCTGCCGCATCACTTCGGTCAGTTCCTGCTCACGCACGCCGATGTGAAACTGGCTGCGCAGGTATTCGGCATCGAGCGCCGGACTGATGATTTTGCCCACGGGTGGCAACTGGGCCGTATCGCCCACCAGCAGGAGTTTATTGCCGGGATCGCCATCTTCGGTCATGAAAATGTACTCCAGCAAATCGGTTAGCAGGCCACGGGTACCAAACTCGGCGTCGTCGGTAATCATCGAGGACTCATCGACGATAAACAGGGTGTTGGTGTGGTAATTGTTCTGCCGCTTAAATTCCAGCGCCCCCGTGTGCGGGTTGGCCACCTGCCGGTATATTTTCTTGTGAATCGTAAACGCTTTTTTCTTGGAATACGTCGCCATCACCTTCGCCGCCCGGCCCGTGGGCGCCAGTAGCACGGCTTTATAGCCGAATTTCGACAGCACCTTGATGAGCGCACTGATCAGCGTGGTTTTGCCCGTACCCGCGTAACCTTTCAGCAAAAACGCCTGAATGCCAAAGGGATCGTCGTCGGGCAGGAAGGCGTCCATCTGGGCAAAAAACTGCAACTGACCGGGCGTGGGCGTAAACGGAAATTGTTTTTCGAGCAGGTCGGAAGGCAGAACGTCGGGGGTCGGTTTCAACGGGAAGCAGGTCGTACGGTTAGCGGGATAAAGTTACTGAATTTCCCTCCCGGTCGAAAATGAATCATTCGCTACCGGTCGAAGTTGGTTGCGTTCTCGCCCCGGCAACCGCTAAATTTACGGCCAGCTAACCCGGATATTTGCCGACTTCCCCACGCTGTTTTTCCTTTTACCCGTTCTCCACGTACTCAATGATGCAAAAACTCATTTTAACCCTTACCGCGCTGACTTACTTTGCACATCATGCACACAGTCAGGTGGTTACGAAACCGGAACCCTACCGACCCCGCTACCACTTCACGCCGCCAAAAAACTGGATCAATGACCCCAACGGCCTGATTTACCACGCTGGGGAGTACCACCTGTTTTATCAGTACAACCCGTTTGGCAACGAGTGGGGGCACATGAGTTGGGGCCACGCCGTGGCGAAAGACCTGCTCACCTGGCAACACCTGCCCCTGGCCATTCCGGAATTTACGCACGCCGATGGAAAAACAAAGACCGCCATTTTTTCGGGCAGTGCGGTCATGGACCAGGGCAACAAAAGTGGCCTCTGCCCCGGCGGAACGAAGGAATGCATGGTGGCGATTTACACCGGAAACGTGACCGAGGGCGACAAACAGACGGCGCAATACCAGAATCTGGCGTACAGCGCCGACAACGGACGAACGTGGACGCAATACGCCAAAAACCCGGTGCTCGACCTGCAAAGCAAAGAGTTTCGTGATCCAAACGTGTTTTGGTACTCGCCGCAACAAAAGTGGGTAATGGCGGCGGTGAAAGCCACGGAGCATCGGGCGGTTTTTTTTGAATCGAAAAACCTGAAAGACTGGAAACTGCTCAGTTACTTCGGGCCGCAGGCCGATACCTCGCGGGTGTGGGAATGCCCGGCGCTGGTGTCGGTACCGGTGTTGAGCGAGTCGGGACAGCCGGGCGGGGAAAACAAATGGGTGCTGTTTATCTCGGCGGGCCACCCGCAGAAAGGCTACCTGGGGATGCAGTATTTCGTGGGGAACTTCGACGGGACTACGTTTACGGTCGATAAACAAAACCCGAAACCCGTGGCCCCGGCGGAGGGAAACCGGTTCGCCGGAGCGGTCGTGGATTGGGGCAAGGATTATTACGCGGCAATTCCGTTCAACGACTTGCCCAACCGTCCCCGGAACGCCGGACCGCAAAAACCCGTGATGATTGGCTGGCTCAACGACTGGGAGTACGCCAACAAACTACCCACGACGCCCTTCAAAGGCGCCATGTCGGTGCCGCGCGAAATTAGTTTGCAAAAAACACCCGAAGGCTACCAGTTGGTGCAAACGCCGGTTTCACTACAAGCCCGGCGCGGAAAACCAACCACCAAAACTAACCTCAACGTAACCGGAACGGTATCGCTGGACTTCAGCGGCGAATCGTACGAACTACAAACGGAAATTGCCCTGGGTTCGGCTAAGAAAATCGGGATTCAACTGCTAAAAAGTGGCGACGAAACCAGCACGCTGACCTACGATGTGGCAACCAGCACGTTGTACTTCGACCGGACCCGTTCGGGAAATGTCGCCTTCAGCGACCGCTTTCCGAGCGTGGAATCGATGGTCGTAAAACCACAAAACGGGGTGCTGAAACTACACCTGCTGGTCGATGCGTCCATCGTCGAGATTTTCGCCAACGGCGGCCAGCAAGTGATGACGGATTTGGTATTTCCCACCAAACACGAAGGTCGGATCGAATTGGTTGCGGAAGGCGGTAGTGCCGTTTTCAAAACGTTGACAATCTGGCCGATACAGTAAAACTGCGGGAATGATTCAAAATTTCAACGCCCCGGTTTTACGCCTGATCTGGTCAGATCGGGCGTAAAACCGGGGCGTTGACTGTGTTTTTATCGCTAAAAATTTCTACTGCTTCATGCTATCCTTGATGCCCTTGATCTCCGTCAGGTGTTGCTGCAAGGTCGGCAGGATTTTGGCGGCAAACGCTTTCATTTCCGCGTCTTTGGCCTCGTCGGCTGCTTCACTGAAGAGTTTTACGTCTTTTTCGTGGTCTTCCACCATCAGGTCAACGTACTCCTTGTCGAATTCGGCACCCGACAATTTGCTGAGGTCGTCGATGTGTTTTTGATGATCTTCACCCATCGTCGTCGGAAGCGTGACGTTTTTGGCTGCCGCCAGAGATTTCAGTTCCTCGTTGGCTTTGGTGTGGTCGGTGACCATCATGGCGGCAAACGTCTTCACGCGTTGGTTTTGTGATTTTTGCTGCGCCATCTGGCCCAGTTCCACCTCCAGCATTCCACCGCTGGCGGCCGTGACCGCAAACTCCGAATCATCTTCCGCCACGGCATCTTTGTCTTCGTTGGCTTCTTCAGCGCGTTCCGTACTGTCTTTGCTCTTCGAGGAATCACCGCAGGCCTGAAACGTCCAGGCACCGAGGGCGAGCAGGCACATCATGCTTAACTTTTTCATACTTTTTTATGGTTTTAGGAAAGGGTTTTTGATAGCCCGCTTCCGGTTGACGAAATATGTTCGTTTGAACCGACTAAAAATCCGTGCCGGATGGGATAAGCAAGCCCAATCAGCCGCCTATTTTTAGCATAGTTTTTATCTTTACGAAAATCCCCGCCCACCTGATTCAATGCCCCGCAATCCCTACCTCGCCCTGCTGGCTACGGCCTGGCACTACGCCCGCCACGAGCGCAAGCGCTACGTGCTGGTGTACGGGCTGTTTGTGGGAGCCAACCTCGCCAGTTCGCTCCTTCCGTTGCTCTACGGCTGGTTTGTCAACGCCATTCAGCAGCGCGGGGCCGACGTGCTCGGCGACGCCTGGCTGTACGTGGGCGCGTACCTCGGGCTGGTGCTGCTGGGGTGGGGTTTTCACGGCCCCGCCCGCGTGATGGAACGCGAACTGGCTTTCAACCTGAGCCGCAATTTCCTGGACGAAAAATACCACCAGACTCTCCATTTGCCGGTTAGCTGGCATCAGGACCACCACAGCGGGGCCACCATCAACCGCATTCGCAAGGCTTACGAAGCACTCAAGGAGTTTTTCCAGAATGGATTCATGTACCTCCACACGGTGGCCAAGTTGGTGTTTTCGTTTGCGGCCATGTTCTATTTTTCGCCCTGGTTCGGGCTACTTGGCCTCGGCCTCGGGGCGCTGACGATCTGGGTAATTTTTCAGTTTGACAAACCCCTCATCAAAACCTTCAACGAGGTCAACGAAGGCGAACACGTGGTTTCCTCGACGCTGTTCGACAGCCTTTCCAACATCCTGACGGTGATCACGTTGCGGCTTGAAAGCCGGATGCAGGCCAGCCTGCTGGGCAAAGTGGCCGCCGTATTTCCGCCATTCCGGCGCAACGTCCGCATCAACGAATGGAAGTGGTTTTGTTCCTACCTGCTCGTGACGAGCATTTACGGCCTCAGCACGCTGGGCTACGTGTATCAACACTGGCAACCCGGTACCGTTTTCGCCCTCGGCGGCCTGGTTACGCTGTTGGGGTACGTCAACCAGTTTACGAGCGGGTTTGACGACATTGCCTGGCAGTACACCCATAATCGTGCAATACAACCCCGACGTGCAAACGGCCCGCTCCATCGGCGATGCCTACGCCCGGCAGCACCGCCCCGAAGCCGCCCAGCCTCTTCCCGACGACTGGCAGCGGATCAACATTCAACACCTGAATTTTAGGTACAACGCGGATACGGTGGGTTTGCAAAATATCGCCCTACGCCTCCAACGCGGTCAGCGGGTGGCGTTTATCGGTGAAAGTGGCAGCGGCAAAAGTACCCTCCTGGCGCTGTTGCGGGGCCTGTACACCCCCGCACCCGGTACGCAGGTGACCATCGACGGCCACGAGTCGGATTTTGGCGGTTTGACCGACACCGTGACGCTGTTTCCCCAGGAACCGGAGATTTTTGAAAACACCATCCGCTACAACATCACGCTGGGCTTGCCCTTCAGCGACGACGACGTGGAGCAGGTGTGCCAAACGGCGCATTTTGCCGAGGTGGTGCGGCAGTTGCCCAAGGGCCTCGACTCGCACATTCAGGAAAAAGGCGTGAACCTCTCGGGCGGGCAAAAGCAACGGCTGGCCCTGGCCCGTGGCGTACTCGCCGCCCGGAGTAGTCAGGTGGTGCTTTTCGATGAACCCACCAGCAGCGTGGATCCCAAAACCGAGGTGCAGATTTACGAAAATCTGTTCCGGGCTTTTTCGGACAAAGCCGTCGTTTCGACCCTGCACCGGTTGTACCTGCTCCCCTACTTCGACTACGTGTACGTGCTGGAAAAAGGGCGGATCGTGGAGGAAGGGACGTTTGAAGAGTTGCGCCGAAACGGGCCGGTTTTCGGAGAACTTTGGGCGCACCAGGAAGCGACGACGGAGGTATGAGGGGTTTGAAGGTTTGAGGGTTTGACGATTATTTAACACGTTCAAACCCTCAAACCTCCAGGAATTTCATGCTGCCAGCCCGCTGCTTCGATAGCACGACAGCATACTCCAGGCAGGCCAGAAGGTCTTCCCGTTCCAGGTCAGGAAACGTTTCGAGTAATTCCTCGATGGAATCCCCCCCGGCCAGGTACTCCAGCAGGGATTCGACCAGGTAACGGGTGTTGCGCAACGTGGGCTTACCGTGACCCACAGCGGGATCGAGCGTAATTTTGGTGCAGGTGGCTCATTCAGGCTTAGTTTTTATCGCCGCCAAAGGTACAAAGAAAGGGAATGCGGACATCGAACGACCCCGAGCTTGGGGCCGGCCCGGGGGGGGGGGGGCACCCCCCCCCCCCGGGGGCCCCGGGTCA